>NZ_BAAKJE010000244.1:0-77733 GCF_059704565.1 Massilia sp. NBRC 108631 | reverse complement strand
GCGCGCCGAGGGCGCGCGCTCATATCCCCATACCAATCCAGTGCCCACCCAAAGGCAGCAACCCAACACCCCGCCGCATCCGAAGTCCGCGCCCCGCTAAAGTCCAGCCCGTGTCGCGACACCGGCGCTGCTAACCGCTGCCCCGGAAATACGCATCACTACAGACTTTCAACAAATCCTCTCCTGGCCCCGTGGCTGGGCCGTCCGCTCAGGACCGCTTCGCCTGCCCAATAACGCTCGCCACCTTGGTGGTAATCATATCGACCGCCGGGCCATTAGCGCCGTGCGGAATAATGACATCGGCATGGCGCTTGGTTGGCTCGATAAACTGCTTATGCATCGGGCGTACCGTTTCCAGATACTGGGTGACGACGCTCTCCACCGAGCGGCCGCGTTCGGTAATATCCCTTTGCATACGGCGGATGAAGCGGATATCGGAGGCTGTATCCACATAAATCTTGAGCGACATCATGTCGCACAAGTCCGGGTCATACAGCGCAAACAGGCCCTCGATCACGATGACGGGAGCCGGCTTGACCGGAATGGTCCGGCTGGAGCGGTTATGCAGCGTGAAGTCGTACTCCGGCATCTCGATCGCCTCGCCATTGCGCAACGCCTGTACATGTTGTACCAGCAGTGGCCATTCGAAAGCCTGCGGATGATCGTAATTCTTCTGGCTGCGGACTTCAGGGCTGAGGTGGGTCTGGTCGCAATAGTAATCATCCTGCATGACGACCGAGACCATATCAGCGCCAAACTCAGCTAACACCTTCTGGGACACAGTGGACTTGCCACTGCCGCTACCGCCTGCGACCCCAATGATAAACGGTTGGAAAGAAATCTTGTTCATGCCGAATGATACCGGAACCTTGGCCAGCAACACCAGCGCCCCCAAGCCCCGCCGGGCCCGCGCTGAGCCGGCAAGCGACAATCTGCGCGTTTTGCTTCATGGCAAATAAATGAAGAAGCCGCCTGGTGGGCTACTTCTTCAATCCATCAATGTTTTTCGAACTGCATTTCGCGGCCCTGCCGCTCCAGTATCAAACTGCCGTCCTGCACATCCAGCGTGAAGTTGAAATCCGCCGGCTCAGCCGCAGGCAGCTGGAAGTCGATTGGCGGCGGCGCGGCTGCTGTGTTATTTTTGCGTTTCAGCCAATCCTGAACTTGACGCCATGCCGACCGCTCCTTTGTTCTTTTCCAACGCAAGCACATTTCGCGCATGGCTGGAGAAAAACGCCGCCACCGCGCCCGAGCTGCTGGTCGGATTCCACAAGGTGGGCAGCGGGAAGCCGAGCATGTCCTGGTCCGAGTCGGTGGACGAAGCGCTGTGCTTCGGCTGGATAGACGGCGTGCGCAGGCGCATCGACGGCGACACCTATTCAATCCGCTTTACCCCGCGCCGCGCCACCTCGATCTGGAGCGCCGTCAACATCGAGAAAATGAACAAGCTGCGGGCGGAGGGGCGCATGACGCCGGCCGGCGAGCAGGCGTTTGCGCAGCGCTCGGAAGCCAAGTCCGTCATCTATTCGCACGAGCAGGCCGAAACAGCGCAGCTGACTGCCGTCGAGCTGAAGCTGTTCAAGGCCAACAAGGCCGCGCAGGCTTATTTCGACACCACCCCGCCCAGCTACAAGAAGCGCCTGCTACACTGGGTCACCAGCGCCAAGAAGGCCGAGACACGCGCGTCCCGCCTTGGCAAACTGGTCGACGCGTGCCAAGCCGGCGTGCGGCTGGACTGGTCCAGCAAACCCATTCAGTAAAGGACACGTTATGCCAGCATTCACGCCAGCGGAGTTCGTCAAGGAGGAAGATACCGCCGAGGGAGCAGGCGCTCCCAACCAGACGTTGTGGATTTCCGAGGCCGGTGGACTGACGCAGTTCGGGGCCTTCGTGGAAGTGCTGCAGCCCGGAACGCGTTCGTCCATCAAGCACTGGCACAGTGCGGAGGATGAAATGGTGTATGTACTGGAAGGCCAGGTCACGCTGGTGGAAGGCGACACCGAGAAGCTCCTGAATCCCGGCGACGCGGCCACCTTCCGGGCCGGCGTTGCGGTGGGCCACTGCCTGTGGAACCGCAGCGCTTCGCCGACACGCTGCCTGGTGGCCGGAACCCGCGCCGCGGTAGACAACATCACCTACCCGGACCACGACCGCGTCTGCCACCGCGACCGCTCGCTGCCGGACGACATCTGGCTAGACACGGCAGGCGCACCCGCGTCCAGCCCTTACTAGTCCGAACGCTATTGCTTCCTCATCCAGCGCCTATCGTTGCGCCGGTATGCTGTGGAAGCCCCGACTTGGCCGACAAGGATGAATATGCTGAAACGAATTTCTTGCGCTCTCGCTCTGGCTGCAGCCTTTTCAGCGCAGGCGCAGGCGGTCAAACCCATCAAGGTGCTGATCGTCACTGGCGGCTGCTGCCACAACTATCCGGCGCAACGCGCCATTCTCGAAGCTGGCCTGAAGGCGCGCATCCCGGCCGAGGTCACGCACGCGTTCTACGATCCTAAGCAGGGTGAAAAGGCGACGCGGCCCGCGCTCCCGATTTACGGCAATCCCCGCTACGCCGACGGCTACGATGTCGTGGTCCACAACGAATGCGCCGCGGACGAAGACAGCGCCGCCGTTGTCGATACCGTGCTGGCGCCGCATCGCCTGGGCACACCCGGCGTGAACCTGCATTGCGCCATGCACTCCTTCCGCTCCGGGGAATGGAAGCAGGCCGTGAAGGCGGGCGATGCCAACGCCAAGTGGTTTGAATACACCGGCATCCAGTCCACCGGCCACGGCCCGCAGTCGCCCATCCACCTGGCCGCAAGCGCTGCCGGCCATCCCGTCGCGAAGGGCTTCCAGCCCTTCGTGACGGCTAACGAAGAGCTGTACAACAACCTGACCCAGTTCAACGTTAGGCCTGTCCTCACCGGTACCCAGCCGGAAGCGAAGGTCGAGGCTGAAAGGGCGCTGCAGTTCAACGTGGCCTGGACTCACCGCTACGGACCCAGGCAGGCCAGGGTCTTCAGCACCACGCTGGCGCACAACGAAGCGGGCATGGCGGACCCGCGCTACCTGGACCTGGTGGCGCGCGGCCTGCTGTGGGCCACTGGCCACCTGCGCGAAGACGGCCAGGCCGAAGCGGGCTACCTGCTGACGCAATAGCCGCTGTCAGTCGTAGCTCCAGCCGGCCGCCCGCTGCACGGCCTTTTCCCACATTTCCATCCGCGCGGCGCGCTCGCCGTGGCAAAGGGCAGGCTCGAAACTGCGGCTGGCGCGCCACAAACCTGCCAGATCGCTGACGCTGTCCCACATTCCCACACCGAGCCCCGCGAGCTGCGCCGCGCCCAGCGCCGTGGTTTCGGTGTTCACTGGCCGCACTACCGGCACGCCCAGCGCGTCGGCCATCAATTGCAGCAGCAGGTCGCTGGCCGCGCCGCCGCCGTCAACGCGCAGTTCGCACAATGCGACGCCCGCATCGGCCTCGATGGCGCGCAGCACTTCGGCAGTCTGGCAGGCGATGCCGTCAAGCGCGGCGCGCGCGATATGGGCCTTGGTGGTGCCCCTGTGCAGGCCCACGATAGCGCCCCTGGCGTAAGCGTCCCAGTGCGGCGCGCCCAGCCCCGCGAAGGCTGGCACCAGGCATACGCCGCCGGTGTCGCCCACGGTGGCGGCCAGCCGCTCCACCTCGGCGATATCGTCCACCATGCCCAAGCCGTCGCGCAGCCACTGCAAGGTGGCGCCGGCCATGAATACGCTGCCCTCCATCAAATGCGTCACGCCGCCCGCGCCGGTCCAGCCTATGGTCGAGAGCAGGCGATGGCGCGACGCGGCGGGACGCGTGCCGGTGTTCATCAGCATGAAGCTGCCGGTGCCGATGGTGTTCTTGGCCATGCCGGGCGTGTGGCAGGCCTGCCCAAAGGTGGCGGCCTGCTGGTCGCCTGCGATGCCGGCGATGGGGACGGCGCTGCCGAACACCCCGGGCAGCGTGTGCGCGGCCACGCCGCTGCTGGCCACGACATCCGGCAGCACGCCGGCCGGAATATCGAACAGCGCCAGCAACTGCGGGTCCCACTGCAAGGTGCCGATGTTGAACAGCATGGTGCGCGAAGCGTTGCCGGCGTCGGTGACGTGCGCGCCGCTGAGCTTGAACACCAGCCAGGAATCGATGGTGCCGAACGCCAGTTCGCCGCGCCGCGCGCGCTGGCGGGCGCCGGGGATATGGTCGAGCATCCATTTCAGCTTGGTGGCGGAGAAGTAGGCGTCGAGCACCAGGCCGGTCTTGTCGTGCACCATGTCCTGCAGGCCGGCTTCGCGCAGGCGCGTGCAATCGCCAGCAGTGCGCCGGTCCTGCCAGACGATGGCGTTCATCAGCGGCTCGCCGGTAGCGCGGTCCCACAGTATCGTGGTCTCGCGCTGGTTGGCAATGCCGATGGCGGCCAGCTGGGCGGCGCGGACGCCATGCGCGGCCAGCACCTCGCGGGCGGCCGATAATTGGGAATCCCAGATGGCGCGCGGATCGTGTTCCACCCAGCCGGGCTGGGGAAATAGCTGGGGGAAGGCGTTTTGCGCCATGCCCACCACGCCGCATGCGCCGTCGAACAGCACCGCGCGCGAGCTGGAGGTGCCCTGGTCCAGGGCGAGGATATAGCGCCGCATGGTCAGGCACTTCCCGCGCCGGCGATGTTGCCGCTGCCGCTGTCGTTACCGCTGTTTCGCCGTAGCCATTCGCCCACTGCGGCCGCTGCGAACGGTGGCACGTCGAGGCCGAGCTTGGTACGGCGCCAAAGCACGTCGTCGGCTGTGCGCGCCCATTCGGCTTTCACCAGATACGCCAGTTCGCGTTCATACAGCTGCGGCGCAATTTCAGCGCCCATGCCGGCGGAATCGCCGCAACCGTCCAGCATGCGGTGCACGCGCGTGCCATAGGCGCGGGCATAGCGCTGCAGCAGTGCCGGCGGCAGCCACGGATAGCGTACCGCAAGGCCGGCCGCGAAGGCAGGGAAGTGCGCCACGGACTCATTGCTGGCGGCCGCGCCGAGCAAGTCGCCACCCGGCAGGCAGGCCGTGGCGGTCCAGGCCTTGCCGGGTATGGCGATCATTTCACCCAGCTGGTCCAGCGCCTGTTCCGCCAGCGTGCGGTAGGTGGTCACCTTGCCGCCGAATACGGACAGCAGCGGCGCGTTACGCCGGTCCGCAACGATTTCGTAGTCGCGCGTGAGCGCCTGGGCGCTGCCCGCGCCGTTGTCGATCAGTGGCCGCACGCCGGCGTAGCTCCAAACCACGTCGCCGGCCGTAATCCTGCTGCGGAAGTAGGTGTTGCTCAACTCGCACAGATAGTCCACTTCGCTCGTGCTGATCCCTACCCGCGCCGGGTCGCCGTCGTATTCCATGTCGGTCGTGCCGACCAGCGTATAGCCGGACTGGTAGGGGATGGCGAACACGATGCGCCCGTCCGGGTGCTGGAAGATGTAGGCATGGTCATGGTCGAACAGCTTGCGCACCACGATGTGGCTGCCCTTGACCAGCCGCAGCGGGCGCTGCCGCGCGCCGTCCGCCAGCGCGTGCAGCTTCATGGCCCAAGCCCCGCCCGCGTTGACCAGGCTGGCGGCGCGCACGGCGACGCGGCTGCCGTCCTCGCGGCGCAGCTCCGCGTGCCAGCGTCCGCCGTGCGCCGCCACGGACACGCAGCGCGTGCGGGTCAGCACGCGCGCGCCATGCTCCGCCGCCGCGACGGCGTTCAGCACCACCAGGCGCGCGTCGTCCACCGACGCGTCCGAATACACGAAGCCGCGCTCCATGCCGGCGGCGAGCGGCACGCCGGCCTGGTGCTGCCGCAACGCCACCTGGCGCGAAGCGGCGAGCAGCTCGCGACGTGCCAGCCTGTCGTACAGGAACAGGCCGCAGCGCAGCATCCACGCCGGGCGCAGTCCTTTCACATGCGGCATCACGAAGCGCAGTTCGCGGATCAGGTGCGGCGCGCTGCGCATCAGCACTTCGCGTTCGCGCAGCGCCTTGCGCACCAGGCCGAACTCGTAATACTGCAGGTAGCGCAGACCGCCGTGTATCAGCTTGGAGGAGGCGGAGGAGGTGTGGGCGCCCAGGTCGTCCTGCTCGCACAGTACGACGGACAGGCCGCGTCCCGCCGCGTCGCGCGCAATGCCGGCGCCGTTGATGCCTCCACCCACCACCAGCACATCGCACTCCAGCGCTCCGGTTGGCGATTCGGCTGGCGTTTCGTTTTTCCCCATCGTCATGCCGTCACGCGGGCCAGCCATGCCAGCAGGTTGGCGATCACCTCGGCGCGGTTGGTTTCGTTCAGTACCTCGTGCCGCGCGCCGCCGTACACATGGGTCGACACGTCGCGCATGCCGGCCTGGCGCAGGCGCCACACCAGCACGTCGAACCATGCCAGCATGCCGTTCACCGGGTCGCGGTCGCCGGTGAACAGCAGCAGCGGCAGGTCTTTCGGCAGCTGTTCCAGTTGCGCCGCGTCGGCGGTGCGCGCGCCCGTGTCGAAAATCGAGACCAGCGACGCTTCGGTCAGCGGAAAGCCGCACAGCGGGTCCGCCATGTAGGCGGCCGGAACGTTGGGATCGCGGCTGAGCCAGTCCACCGGCGTGGCGGCGTTGGGCACCGTGGCGTTGGCCGTTTCCACGGTCCACCCTGAAACGCGCGGATCGAGCAGTTCCAGCGCCGTGGTGCCGGACAATGCGCACGCGTGCAGCAGGTGCGCGTGGTCGAGCAGGTAGATCTGCGCGGCCATCGAGCCCATGCTGTGCGCCAGCATCACCAATGGCACGCCGGGATGCGCGGCGCGGATGTGGCGCGACACTGCCGCCATGTCGTCCACCAGGCCCTGGAAGCCGCGCGCGCCGAAGTCGCCCAGTTCGCGCCGCCGCCGTGCCAGCGCGCCATGCCCGCGATGTTCGCTGGCGTAGACCGCGTAGCCGGCCTGCAGCAGCGCTTCGGCCACGTGCTGGTAGCGTGCCGAGTGTTCGGCCATGCCGTGCACGATCTGCACCACGGCCCGGGGTGCCGCGCGCGGCCAGCACAGTACTTCGATGGCCTGGCCGTCATTGGCTTCCAGGGCGATGCGTTCCGCAGGGTGTTTCATTGCATCCTCCATCTCAGTAGCGCACCGTCAAGTCGACGCCGTAGCGGCGCGGGTAGGGCACGGTGGTGAAGCGGGTCTGCGACGTGGCGTCCAGCACGATGCCGGCCGGGTTGCGGTTGTCGCTCAGGTTCTTGCCGTACAGCGCTACTTCCACCTTTTTCGAAGGGCTGAGCAGGGCGATGCGCGCCGACACGTCGCGCGTGACGCCGACCCGCGAGGCGGGCGCGTTGGTGGCGAGGAAGTACTGCTCGCCGATCACGCTGGCGTCGCCATGGAAGTTCAGCTTGTAGCCGCCCAGCGGCAGGCTGTAGTCGATGCCGGCGTTGGCGGTGTAGCGCGGCGCTTCTATCATGCGCTTGCCGGACAGGTCCACGCCGTTCAGCAGCAGCTCGCGGTACTTCCCGTTCAGCAGGCCCACGCTGGCGTTCACACGCAGTTCCCGCGTGGCTTGCAGCGCCGCCTCGAACTCGGCGCCGGTGATGCGCGACCGGCCCGCGTTGACCAGTTGCTGCGTACCGATGCCCACCACGTTGAGGAACTGCTGCTGCTTGAAGTCGTAGCGGAAGGCGGATGCGTTCAGCGTCAGCCTGCGGTCCCACATCTGCGATTTCACGCCGGCCTCGTAGGAGTTCAGGTATTCCGGCTTGGCGGTGTTCAGGTCTGCCGCGTTGGTCAGCGCGCCGCCGTTGAAGGCGCTGCTGCGGTAGCCGCGCGCATAGTGGCCATACGCCATCACGTCGCGCGAGAGCTTGTAGCTGGCGCCCAGGCGCCCGGTCGGCTTGGCGTCGCTGTAGCTGAGCGTGGGCTGCACCGGCACCACGGGCGTGACGTGGAAGCCGCGCATTTCGCCTTCGTCGCGCGTGTAGCGCAAGCCGCCGTAGATGGTGGCGCGTTCGTCCAGCTCGTACGTGCCGTCCACGTAGGCCGCGTTGGAGCGGCGTGCCTGGTTGTATTTCTGGCGCAGGATGGGCAGCACCGGCGGGCCGCCGAAGATGGTGTAGGTGGTGCCGATGTCCACCTTGTCGCGCTGGTGGTACAAGCCCGCGATGACCTGGAACGGGCCGTCGAAGGAGCTGGAGAACCGCAAGTCCTGGCTGAACTCGTGGGTCTTCGAGGTGAAGTCGATGTGCAGCAGCGGGTCCATGGTGCCGTCGGCGTCCACCAGGTTGAGGAAGCGTCCGTTCAGGAAGGATGTGATGGACGTGACGGTGCCGTGTTCCAGCCGCTTGTTGAGCGTCAGGTAGCCGCCGCTGCCGCGCACTTCGATATTGCCCGAGCGGTCGGTAGCCGCTTCGCGGTCACCCAGGCGCGCGCCGGTGAAGGGATTGATGCGCGGGTTCTTGCCCAGTGCATTCAAACCGTTGGCCGCCAGTCCCTCGTTGGTGGCGCCCACCGCCTCCGGGTTGTTGCGGACAGCGAACAGGCGCAGCGTGCCGTTCAGGCCACTCTCGTCCTTGTAGCCCAGGCTCAGCCGCACCGCCTTGCGGTCGATGTTGGACAGGTCGTGGCCGGCGGGGTTGACGTTATGGACGTAGCCGTCCGAATGCGCGCCGGTGAAGGCCAGGCGCGCGCTCAGGCGGTTCTCTATCAGCGGCGCTTCCAGCATGCCCTTGGCTTCGCGGTAGCCGTTGCTGCCCACGCCCACCGTCATTTCCGCCTGCTGGCGGAAGGTGGGCTTCTTCGAAATGAAGTTGACCGCGCCGGCGGTGGTGTTCTTGCCGAACAGCGTGCCCTGCGGCCCGCGCAGCACTTCCACGCGCTCGACGTCGAAGATCTGCGCACCACCCAGGTATTGGGCGCCGACGTAGACTTCGTCGAAGAAGGCGCCGGTGGGCGAGATGGCGTTCAGGTTGAATTCCGAGCTGGAGATGCCGCGCAGCGAGAACTTCGGCTGCGACTCGTCGCCCAGCACCGATACGCGCAGGTTGGCCACCAGGCGCGCGATTTCGGTGCCGGTATCGAGCTTGGCGTTGGCCAGCGCCTGCGCGCTCATGGCGTTTACCGACAGCGGCACCTCTTGCAGCAGCTGCTCGCGCTTCTGGGCGGTGACCACCACCTTGTTGGCGTCGGCGATTTCTTCGGCCGGCGGGGCGGGCGGCGGGGCGGCAGGCTCCTGCTGCGCGTGGACGGTAGCGGCCAGGCCCAGCATGGCGGCCGCGCCGAGTACATTGGTATAGTTCATTGCTTGTCTCCTTCTTTATAGTTGTGGCACTGCTGGCATCAAGTGATTGCGGTACTGCTCCCTGATACGGTTCTTTTGAATTTTTCCCGTCGGCCCCATGGGCAGGCTGTCGACGAAGACCACGTCGTCCGGTATCCACCAGCGCGCCACCTTGCCGTTGAAGTGCGCCAGCAGCGCATGGGGTTCCAGCTCGCAGCCGGCTTTTCGCACCACCACCAGCAAGGGGCGCTCCTCCCACTTCGGATGCGGCACCGCGATGCAGGCGGCCTGCTGCACCGCCGGATGCGCCATGGCGATGTTCTCCAGGTCGATCGAACCTATCCACTCGCCGCCGGACTTGATCAGGTCTTTGCTGCGGTCGGTGATGCGCATATAGCCGTCGGCGCTGATGGTGGACACGTCGCCGGTGGGGAACCAGCCGCCTTCCAGCGCGGAGCCGGGCGGCTGGCCGAAATAGGCGTCCGCCACCCACGGGCCGCGCACCATCAGGTGGCCGGCGGCCTTGCCGTCCCACGGCAGTTCGGCGCCGTCGTCGTCCACGATCTTCATGTCCACGCCGAATGGCACGCGGCCTTGCGCTTGCAGCAGCTGGCGCTGCTCATCGGCCGGCAGGTCCAGGTGGTGAGCCTGCAGCGTGCAGACGGTGGCGATGGGGGACAGCTCGGTCATGCCGAAGGCGTGGATCACCTGTACGCCATACTCTTCGCGCAGACCGTCCATCAGCGCCGGCGGGCAGGCCGAGCCGCCGATCACGGTGCGCGCAAACGTGGAGAAGCGCAGGCCCTCGGTGCGCACGTGGTTGAGCAGGCCCAGCCAGATGGTGGGTACGCCGGCCGAGAACGTTACGCCTTCCTGCTCGAACAGCTGGTACAGCGAGGCGCCGTCCAGCGCGGGCCCGGGCAGCACCAGTTTGGCCCCCACCAGCACGGCCGAATAGGGCAGGCCCCAGGCATTCACATGGAACATCGGCACCACCGGCATCACGCAGTCGCGTGCCGACAGGTTGAGCATGTCCGGCGCCACCGAGGCGTAGGAGTGCAGCATGGTGGAGCGGTGCGAATAGAGCACGCCCTTCGGATTGCCGGTAGTGCCGGAGGTGTAGCACAGGCCGCAGGCGGCGTCCTCGTCGAACACCGGCCAGGTGTAGCTGCAGTCCTGCTCAGCCAGCAGCTCTTCATAGCAGGCCAGGCGGGGAATGCCCTTGATGCCGATGGCGTCCTTGTCCATCACGATGAAGGCCTTCACCCGCGTGCAGTGCGGCGCAATGGCCTGCACCAGCGGCGCCAGCGAGCGCTCGAAGAACAGGTAGTCGTCGCCGGCGTCGTTGATGATGAAGGCCAGTTGCTCGGGATGCAGGCGCGGATTGATGGTGTGGATGACGGCGCCGGAGCCGGATACGGCGTAGTACAGCTCCAGGTGGCGGTAGCCGTTCCAGGCCAGGGTGCCGACGCGGTCGCCCATGCGCACGTCCAGCGCGGCCAGCGCGCCGGCCAGGCGCTGCGCGCGGGCGTGGCAGTCGCGGTAGGTGTAGCGGTGCAGGCTGCCGTCGTCGCAGCGGGAAACGATTTCGCGCGTGCCGAAGTGGCGCTCGGCGTGGCGCAGGATGGCGGAAATGAGCAGGGGGCGGCGCATCATCTGGCCGGGCAGCGGACTGTGGACGTGCTGGTACATAAAGGTCTCCTGGCGCGTGCGGCGGAAAAAGAGCTGTCCGCGCCGCGCTGTTTCGGTGATAGTATTTTGTAGACACTGTAGGCGAGGGGGCGGCGGACGTATTGCCCCCGGAGGCCAAGTTATTGTTCGGCGAAGACAGCGGCGAAGATCACACGACGAGACCGCGTACACGGAGACAAATGGGAACTGCAATGGAACACGCGCGCACGCGCAGCCAGCCGACCACGGCTGGATCATGGCTGCAAGGCATCCGGGACATGCTGCTCAGCGCGGGCCTGGACCCGGCCGCCATCTTCGCCGACGCAGGCATCCCCGCCGCGCACGTCGGCGATCCGCACCAGCGCATCCAGAGCGACCAGCTCAGCCGCCTGTGGAACGTCATCACGGCGGTGTCGGGCGACGAGGCGATCTCGCTGGCGTCGTCCGATTGCCCGCGCCCGGCCACGCTGGATCTGCTGACCTACACCATGATGACCGCGCCCAACCTGGAGGCGGCGCTGCAGCGTTTCATCCGCTACCTGCGCATCATCAGTGACGCCACCACCTTCACGCTGGAGCCGGACGGCGCGCGCGGCCAATGGCTGCGGCTGGCCATCGAAGGCGGCGAGTTGGCGGTGCCGCGCCAGCGCTGCGAATTCATCCTGATTACCATACTCAATATCTGCCGCTGGATCAGCAGCAAGGCGATCAATCCTGCCGCGATTGAATTCGTGCACGTGGAGCCGGGCAGCACGCAGGCGCACGCGCGCGCGTTCGCCGGGCCGCTCACATTCAACGCCGCCCGCAACGGACTGCTGATTTGCGCCGCGGATCTGGCCGCGCCGCTGCCGGCCGCCAATGCCAGGCTGTCGGAGCTGCACGAGAAGTTCGCCTGCGATTTCCTGGACCGCATGGACAGCGCGCGCCTGACGCCGCGCGTGCGCGACATCATTGTGCGCAACCTGCCGGACGGCGATCCGCCGCGCAGCCTGGCGGCGGCCGCGCTGTGCATCAGCGAGCGCACGCTGCAGCGGCGTTTGCAGGAAGAGGGGATGAGCTACCAGGAGCTGGTGGACGACACGCGGCGCGAACTGGCGCGCGACTATCTGGCGAAAGAGCAGCTGGCACTGGGGCAGGTGGCGTTCATGCTGGGCTTCGCCGACCAGAGCGCATTCTGCCGCGCTTGCCAGCGCTGGTTTGGCTATACGCCGCGGCAATTGCGTAAGCGCCTGTCCGAGTCCGTCCAAACTGCTGAGATAACTCAGCCATAACGCGTTTCCTGACGCAAACGTACAGAAGTTCTCCCCTGTGAATCGATATAGTAGGCAGCAAACGATAACGCTGCTGTATAACGATTACTGGGAGTTGAACAAGCTGTGCGACCGCATATTTACCGTGGTTTTGAAATCAACTGTGTTGTAGCAAAAGCAGAGACCGGCAAGCCCAGCGCCCGATGGCATTGCGCACTGACTATCCGTGCGCTTGATGAGCCGGAACCGCTGCACTATGAAATAGACCTGAATGCCTGGACGCCCGCCGGCGCGCGCAACCTGTGCATCCAGTATGCCAAGCAGCACGTGGACGAGTCCAAGGGGCCGGAGCAATACGCCGGCCAGGCGCCGCCGTGCCCGCCCAGTTCTCCGCTACGCAAGAAGAGCGGCTAGCTTGCCTAGAAACCGAGTCCCCGGCATGCGCCGGGAAGGCAGATCATGCCGTGGCCGATGAGGTTGAGCAGGGCAACCGTAAGCAGCGCCGCCAGCAACGCCCATGCCGAGGTCCTGGCAGCGTGCAGAAGCATCGGGCGCTTGACCTGTTTTACCACCAGCACCGCCAGCATGATGCTGCCAGCCAGCAGGGCCAGCGACATGACCAGCATGCGCAACATGGCGCCGCCGACGGACAGTTCGTAACCGTACGCGGGAACGATCTGGCCCACGAAGAACAGGTCCATCAGCGGGAAGGCGAAGGTGTAGATCAGCGCGCCGAGCAGGCGGTCGCGCGGGGAGAGGGGGAGTTTGGTGGCGCCGGGCATGCGGGGATTCTATCGCATGCCGCGACCAAGCAACGCACGGGAACGTGCTACCATGCAATATATGAAGCATAGACTTTTCCTTTTCGATTTGGACGATACGCTGCTCGACTTCAAGGCCTCCGAGAAGCTTTCCTTCACCCGCACCATGCAGCAGCTTGGGCTGCCCGACGGCATGGACGGCCTGTTCGCGCAATACCAGGCGATCAACGTGGCGCTGTGGCGCAGTTTTGAAGCGGGCGCCGTGACCAAGGATTTCCTGAAGGTGGAGCGTTTCCGCAAGACTTTCGCCGCCAACGGCTTGGAATGCGATCCCGAACTGGCCAGCCGGCTGTATCTGGATTCGTTGCCCGATACGGTGGTGCTGATCGACGGCGCCAGGCAGCTGTGCGAGACGCTGGCCGGCATCGGCGAAGTGGGCATCATCACCAATGGCGTCGAACATATCCAGACGCGGCGCATCGCCAGCTCGGGGCTGCAAGCGCACATCTCTTTCGTATCGACTTCGGAGGCCAGCGGCTATGCCAAGCCGGACGTGCGCTTCTTCGAGTACGCTTCGAAGATGGCGCGTGCCTTCCGCAAGGAGGATGCGGTCATTGTCGGCGACAGGCTGGACGCGGACATACTCGGCGCGAACCGCTATGGCATCGAAAGCTGCTGGTTCAATCCGGAGCGCGCGGCCAACGAGTCGGAAGCGGTACCGACCTACGAAGTCTCCAGCCTGCACGACGTGGTGCCTGCACTGGCGGCCTGAATCAATTCGGCGCGGCGCTGCGCTGCAAAGCGCATCAGTTCGGGAAAGAATTGCTCGAAGCCGCCGGCGATGGCGGCGTAGTGCAGGCGCAGGTCGTCCAGGCCCTCGCGCATCAAATGGCCATTGCGGCTCAGGCGCGTGGAGATGCGCGTGACGGCCATCTCCACGCCCGCCAGCTCCTCGTAGCCCGCCAGCCACTGCTGCTCGATGATGCGCGGCGCGATGGCCTGCAGCTTCTCAGGCAGGATATCCATGTGGGCGCGCAGCGCGCGGTGAAAGCGTTCTATCAGAACGTGGCGCGGCATGTCGCTGTACTGGTCCCAGCGCTGCGTGAGCAGGTGGTCGTAGAACACGTCGAGCACGATGCCGCCGTAGCGCCGGCGCGGGCCGCCGAACAGCCGCACTGCATCCTTCACGACCGGGTGGCCGTCGGTGTAGCTGTCGATGTAGCGGTGCAGCATGATCTCGCGCTCGATCTCGGGCGTGTACACGCCGCTCACATTGGCCTTGGCAAAATCGCCCAGCATGGCGCCTATCATGGCGGCGTCGCTCTGGCGGGCGAGGAAGATGTGCGCGAGGTAGTTCATGCGCCCATTGTAGCCCGGGGCTATACTTTGACGCGTGGACCGACGCGAACCTGGACGAGGCGATATGCGAATAGCGGCAATTTCTGACATACATGGCAATCTATGGGCACTGGAGGCGGTGCTGGAAGACATTGCGCGCCGTGGTGTGGACATGACGGTTAACCTGGGCGATATCGTGTCCGGCCCGCTGCTGCCGCGCGAGACGGCGCAACGGCTGATGGCGTTGCAGTTGCCCACCATCGCCGGCAACCACGAGCGCCAGGTGCTGGCGCATGATCCGGCGCGCATGGGCGCGTCCGACCTGTACGCGCACCAGCAGCTGGACGAGGACCAGCGCGCGTGGATAGGCGCGCTGCCGGCAGAGCTGCGGCTGGCGCACGAGGTGCTGCTGGTGCACGGCATACCCGGCAATGACCTGGTGTATTTCATGGAGACGGTGACCGAGCAGGGCCAGCGTCCCGCCACGCATGGCGAGGTGCTGGAGCGCGCGGGCGATGCGCGCGCCTCGCTGATCCTGTGCGGACACACGCATGTGCCGCGCAGCGTGCAGCTGGACGACGGGCGCTTGATCGTGAATCCTGGCAGCGTGGGCTTGCAGGCGTATGACGATGCGCATCCGTATCCGCACAAGGCGGAGAACTACACGCCACATGCGCGCTATGCGCTGGTGGAGAGCACGGCGCAGGGCTGGCGCGTGGAGCAGGTGGCGGTGCCGTATGACTGGCAAGCGGCCAGCGCGCTGGCTGCGCGCAATGGACGGCCGGAGTGGGCTTATGCGCTCAGGACCGGGCGCATGCCGGAGTGATGGCGGCGGCGGATTAGGCGGGCACGCCGTAATCCGCCGTTCAGGCGCTGGCGATTTCCGCGCCGGCCAGGAAGCCGGCCAGCACCGTGTTGACGTCGGCGGCGTGCGTGATGGGCGCCATGTGGCCGCCACGGGTCTGCACGGCGGCGCCGTTGGGCAGTGCGGCGGCCAGGCAGGCTGCCACGCGGCGCGTCGATTGCGGGCTGCGTTCGCCCGACAGCACCAGCGCCGGCATGTCCAGCTCGGCCATGTCGGCCAGCGTGGCCGCTTCGCCCAGCAGGGCCTGGAAGTCCAGCTTGACCTTGGCGATCTGCGCGGCAAAGCGCTGCTGCTGCGCCGCAGGCAACCGGTCGAAGGCGCCTGCGCGGTTCCAGTAGTCGATGAAGGTGCGCGCGGCGTCCTGCGCGCCGGCGGCGCTGTGGATGTCTGCCACCACGTTCTCAATTTCAATGCGCGCCGCGTCGTCTTCGGACAGCAGGTGGAAGGCCACCGGCTCGAACAGCGCCAGCGACAGCACGCGCGCGCGCATCTGGCGCGCCATGCGCAGCGCGGTGGCGCCGCCGTAGGAATGGCCGATCAGGTGGAACGGCTCGTCGGGCGCGAGCTTGCCGGCGATGGCGGCGTTCACCGCATCGACCTCGTGCGCCAGCGAGAAGTCCGCTTCGGCGCCGGACGGGAAGGGCGATTTGCCGTAGCCCAGCAGGTCGACGGCGATACAGCGGAAACTGCCTTCCTGCCCGGCCATCAACTCGGCCCACTGGCCTTTGGAACTCATGGAGCTGTGCAGCAGTACGACGGCCGGGCGCGCGTCCGGCTGGGCATGGATGGTGGTCATGTGACTATCGCAAACGGCAAAACCGGCGATTATAGCGCCTTGCCGGCTCGCCTTGCTAGCTTGATGCCAACCGGACGCGCGGCGGCGTGCCGGCGTCTCTGCTACAGCGCGCGCACCGGAATGCAGATGTCGCAGATCATGTCGCCGGTGGCCGGGTCGAAGCTGCCGGCCGGATCGAAGCGCTCGAAGCTGGGGCGGTCGTCGCACTGCAGGCCGCTCGATGCCAGCCATTCGCGGGTCAGCCACATCCATGCATTGCTGATGGTTTGCGGCTGGCCCCTGAATTTGGCTACCGCGTAGCGTCCGCCCGGCAGCGTGGCCAGGCTGGCCGGGCCGGTCGGCTGGAAGCCTTCCGGCACGGTGACGCAGGCGTCGTAGCGGCATTTGTCGGGCGGCGTGACGCTGGGGTCGTCATGGCCGACGCCGTAGCACAGCTGGCCGTCCAGGCCGTGCGACCGCATCCACGGCGCCATGGTCTGGCGCCAGAACACGCCGATTTGCGGTCCGTAAGGTCCGATCAGGCGCTGGTAGGCCACGCGCACGGCGGGCAGGTCGGTGATTTGCACATCCATTTCGGTTTCTCCGTAAAGGGTTAAGGAGCCGTCATGGTCGCCCGGCGGGCGCGGGCGCGCCTGACCGGGCTTGCTGTGGAGCTGATCAGGATTGCTATGCATGGCCGCCAGCTGGGCCGCCGCCCGCTGCGGGGCGCCGGCCCGCCATTCGGTGGGCGTGCAGCCGAACTGCTGCTTGAAGGCGCGCGCGAACGCTTCGCCCGAGCCGAAGCCGCATGCCAGCGCGACCTCCAGCACCGGTTCGGCGCTGCCGCGCGCCAGGCGTCCGGCCGCCGTTTCCAGGCGCCGCCGGCGCGCGTAGTCGCCCAGGGTCTCGCCCATCCAGGCGGCGAAGATGCGGTGGAAGTGGAAGCGCGAAAAATTGGCCACGTCGGCCAGTTGCGCCAGGTCGAGCGGCGCGTCCAGGTGCCGGTCGATGTAGTCGAGCACGCGGTTCATGCGGCGCGCGTATTCGGCGCGGCTGGCGCGCATGCGTGCGTCGGGAGGCAGGGTGTGGTTCATGGCGGGTGATTATGGCACGGTTGCGGAATGGAATCCGCAACCGTGCCGCCGCGCGGGGAGGGGGCCGCCGCTTAGAATTTGTACTTCAGGTTGAGGTAGAACTGGCGGCCGGACACGTCCAGTTTCTGCGGCTCCTCTTCACTGTAGCGGTACTGCGCGCGCACCTGGTTCAGCAGGTTGGTGGCGTCGAACGTCACCTGCCAGTTCTTGGCGAAGGTGTAGTTGGCCGAGAACGCCAGGGTGGTCACGCCGGCCGCCATGGTGGGGGCGGTCGGCATGGCCACGCCGTTGATGACGGACTGGCCCTGGCTGTTGGCGGTGGGCGAAGGCGCGGTGCTGCTGTTGACGTACTTGCCGCGATAGTTGGCCACCAGGCGGGTGCTGAACACGTCGTTCTCGAAGTAGGCGCCCAGGTTGCCCGCCCATTCGGACGCGCCCACCATCGGCCGGCCGTCGTCGACCTTGGTCTTGGCGCGGCTGACGTTGCTCTGGAAGCCGAAGCCGCCCCAGATCGGCTGCTCGTACGACAGCTCGATGCCGCTGATCTTCGCGCCCTGCTGGCCGGACGAGTTGATGGAGAAGGTTTTGACCTGCGAGTCGCGCGGGTCGACCAGCTGCACGGTGGCGCCGGACGGGTTGCCGCCGGTTTTCACGTAGCCGTCGATTTTCGAGTGGAACACGTTCACCGCCACCAGCGAACGCGGCTTGAAGTACCAGGCCCAGGACAGGTCGACATTGTCCGAGGTGAGCGGCTTCAGGTCAGGGTTCGGGCCGGTGACCACGCAGCCGGTGGCGTCGCAGGTCGGCGTGCCGAAACCGCTGCCCAGCACGTTGTAGTTCTGGCGGCCGATGGTGCGGCTGGCGCCGAAGCGGGCGATCATGTCCTTTTGCAGTTCGTAGCGCAGGTTCACGCTGGGCAGCAGGTTGTTGAAGCTGCGGTCGGTGGCGGTCTTGTAATACAGGATGCCGCTCTTCGGATTGAAGGGCACGCCGTCGTAGTAAGCCTGCGCCTCGCCGGCGGTGGTGATGGCGCCGGGGAAGGCGGCGCAGGTGGTGGCCGGCTTGCCCGGTTCGGTGCGGTCGCAGGCGCCGGCCGGAATCGGGGTCGGGATCTGCGCGTTGATCTGCGTGCGCACCCAGCGCAGGCCCAGGTTGCCGGACCAGCCCTGGCCTTCCAGGTTGCCCATCAGGTAGGCCGAGGTCTGGCGCTCGCGCATGTCGATCTCGGTGGCCACGCGGCGCTCCCACTCGGGCGTGGTGGTCTTGGTGTTGGCCGCCATGTAGGCTTGCAGCGCTTCCGGCGTGAAGCTGAAGCCGGTGTTGTCCCAGTTGCCGCCGCCCAGGTCGTTGCCGAAGTCGCCAGGATAGGGCACGATGCCGCTGCCGGACGGCTCGGCCACCGAAGCGCCCTTGAAGGCGGGGTTCCAGCGTCCGCTCTTGCGCTTGTGGTCGGCAAAGCGCACGCCCGATTCCAGCGACTGCAGCACCCCTTTGTCCATGCGGTATTCGGCGTCCAGCGAGCCGCTGGCTTCCTTGTCCACGGTGCGGATGCCGGAAATGGTGCGGCCGACCAGCTTGTAGCCGCTGCCGTCGGGGTTCAGGCCCACGGTGTTGCTGCCGGCGCCGATGTACTTCGAATCGGGCGCGTCCTTCAGGCCGTTCAGGCTGTAGGAAATGCCGGTGCCGTAGCGCGCGTAGGTCAGGCCCTGGTCGGCCTGGGTGGTGCCCACGCCGCGCGTGATGCTCAGCAGGGACTTGACGGTCAGGTCGTTGTTGACGCGGTATTTGGCGTCCAGGTCCAGGAAGCCGCTGGTGGCCTTGGCGCCTTCGCGGAAGAAGCCTTCCGAGTTGCCCACGTACTGGGGCGTGGTGCCGTCCGGGAACACGATGTCGGCGCTCTTGAGCACGCGCAGCTCGTGGCCGTACATCGTGGTTTCCTTGACGATGACGGGGTTACGGATCTGCGCGTACACGCGCTGGCCGCCGGAACTGGTGTTGGCGCTGCTGGCCGTCACGCCGCCCAGCGGATCGTTTTTACCCAGCAGCATGCTGTACATGGCGCCGGAAGTCAGGCGGCCGTTGTTGTTGGCCTTCATTTCCGAGTAAAAGCCGGTGGCGGTCACGTCCAGGTCGGCGTTCGGCTTGTACTGCAGCGACACCATGCCGCCGGCCCGGTCGCGCACGCCTTCCACGAACTCCGAACTCATCGAGCCGGGCATGCGCACGCCGTTCAGGTCGGCCGCTTTCAGGCCGGTGCCGGCCAGCGAGGCGTCGGTGATGCCCAGCATGGTGCTGGTGTTGATCACATCCCAGCCGCTGCTGGCGCCGTAGGCGAAGCGCGACACCGAGTCGCGCCGGCTGTAGCGCTTTTCCTTGAAGCCCTGCACGATCACGCCCAGCGTGTTGGCTTCGTTCTTCCAGTTGAAGGTGGCGTTCAGGTCGGGCGAAGTCTTGTCCGGCAGCTGGGCGTAGGTCAGGCCGGCGCTGATCACGCCGCCGAAGCTGGTCTTTTGCGCCAGCGGCTTGCGGGTGGTGACGTTGATGGTGCCGGCCAGGCCGCCGTCGACGATGTTGGCTTGCGAGGTCTTGTAGACGATGGCCTGGTTCAGCACCGAGGACGGCATCAGCGACAGGCTGGTGCTGCGGCTGCTGGAACCCTGGTCGGCCACGTACCAGTCGCCGCCGGAGACGGTATGGCCGTTGAACAGGATCAGCGACATGTCCGGGTTGGTGCCGCGCATGGACACTTTTTCCGCTTCGTCGTAGTCGGTGCGCACGGCCACGCCGGCCAGGCGCTGCAGGGAGTCGGCCAGGTTCTTGTCCGGCATCTTGCCCACGTCCTCGGCGGTGATCACTTCCACGTTGGCCGTGGCGTCCTTCTTCACGCCCAGCGACTTGGCCAGCGAGGCCCGGATGCCGGATACCTCGACCTTTTGCATGGCCGGCTCTTCAGCCTGCTGCGCCCAGGCCGGCGCCGCCATGGCGCCCAACGCGATGGAAATGGCTGCGGCCACCGGTGTCTTGTTCAAGTTCATGCCATGCTCTCCCTGTTATTAATTGGTATGCAAGTGGCAGTATTGATGAACGGCGCCGGGCTGAATAATGAGTTCTGTTGTTGGAACTATAACCTTGAGGAATGAGCAGGCGAATCGATGGGGAAGTTAGTGGCCGCTCAGCGCGTCAGCCAGCGGGTGAACGGGGCCTGGTCCGTGCCCGGCTCGAGGTACCACGCCTTGCGCGTCCAGTCGAATTTCGCGCCTAGCGCCTTCACTTGCTGCGCTTCATGGATGGTGGCGCTCAGGTAATGGCGCTCGGTCGGCGTGTGCGATTGATGCTGCGACTGTTGTTGTGCAGCGTCACTATTGCGCGCGATAGCCAGTTCGGCGGCGGCGGCGGTGGGGGCGAGGCGCATGCGGGCCAGGTAGGCGCTGCGCAGCGCCGCGTCCGCCGGGCACAGCAAGGTCAAGCGCGCCTTGGCGCGGGTGGCGGCCACGTAGAACAGGTTTTCCTCTTCGCTGGCGGCGAACATCGGGTTGGGGAATTCGCCCGTTTCCAGGAACGGCAGGATCACGTGCGCGAATTCCTTGCCCTTGGCGTTGGCGGCGCAGTCCAGCGTGACGTAATCTTTTTCGCGCTTGCGGCTGGCGAAGGCTTCGGCCGCGTTCAGCGTTTGCCAGAATTCGGCCAGCGTCTGGCCGGATTGTTCGGCGAAGGCCAGGAAGCCGGCCACGGATTTCGACACCACGCTGGCCTCGTAGGGCCGCACGAAGATGCGCTTGGCGGCCTGTTCCAAATTCATCTGGCCGCAGATGCCGCGCAGTGCCTCGGCCGCGCCGGTGGCCGGGTCGAGCGCGGCGGCGTGGGCGATGGCGGCGGCGATCACGGCGCGCATGGCGCTGCTGCCGCTGCTGCCGTAGTTGCCGCCGTCGCCCTCGATGTACAGCGTGTAGAAGTCGCCCAGCAGCGAGGGTGTGCGCGCCACTTCGCGCTTGGCCATGTCCAGCCGCTGCGGCGCCAGGTTTACTTCGCCGAACACGGCCAGCGCCTCGACGATGGCGGCGCGCACTTCCAGCGACTTGACCGCCTCCAGGTCGCGCAGCGCGATCGCCACCATGCCGCGCAAGAACAGGATTTCGTCGCGCTGCAAATAGCCCGCCATGGCTGGCGTGCGGTAGCCTATCTTCGCCTTCAGCAGCGCGTTTTCCACGGCGATGGACTGGTGCCGGTCGCGCAGCAGGATGGCGCAGCCCTCCAGCGGGTAGCCGTCGCGCTTCCAGGCCCTGATGGCGGCCACCACCTGCTCGCCGCAGGCCTCGGCGTCGGCGTAGTGCGCCTGCCTGATTTCGGTGTGCAACGGCAGGCTCGATTCCACCGGCTTGTTCTTGAACTCCTTCATGGCGTAGGCCAGGTGCGGGCCGTGGCGGTAGGTGTAGGTCAGCGGGTAGTGCTTCAGGCCGGGGTAGTTGCGGGCAAAGCGGTGTTCCAGGAATTCCTGGCTGGCGCCGAGCCTGGAGTAGATCACCTGGTCCTTGTCGCCGGCGCCGACGAAGTAGCAGTCCGGCCGCGCCAGCAGTGCATTGAGGATGCGGAAGGCGGCCTCGTTCAGGTCGTGCAGTTCGTCGCACACCACCACGCGGTAGGCCGGCAGCGCCTGCGCGTTCTCGGACGACTGCGACAGCATGCAGGCCAGGTCGTAGGTGGCGTCGAACGGTCCCCGGAACTCGGCGCCCTCGTCGCCGCCCAGGCGCATGGTTTCGTATTCGCAGGTGGTGAGGTAGTCGGTCAGCGGCACTTTGAGCAGGTCGGCCGCTTCCTCCAGTTCCATGTACTCCAGGTCAGCGTCCAGCGCCATGGTGGCCTTCAGCGTGAGCTGGATGTCCAGGAACTGCGACAGTGCGATGTTGTGGGTGCGGATGTCGAGGTAGTCCACCTGGCCGGTGTAGCGCTCGCTCACGCGCTCCAGCGCATGCAGCACGTAGGGCTTGAGCTGGCGCGCCTGCGGCAGGCGCTCGGCGCCGCCGCTGCCGCTCTGGGCCAGCATGCGCGCCGAGAAGTCCTCGAAGGTGGCCACGTCCACGCGCGAGGCGGTGGCGTAGGGGATGCCGATGTCCAGCAGGCGCTGGCGCATCACGTCGCGCGCTTCGGGCGTGAACACCAGCGCCAGGACCTGCTCGGGCGGCAGCTTGCGCGCCAGCGCCTCGCCGATGCGCAGGGCCAGCGTGGTGGTCTTGGCCGCGCCGGCGTTGGCGTCGATCAACACCACCTTGTTCTGGGCCAGCTGGATGGCGGTCTGTTCCGGGGTGCGTATCAGGCCTTGCGGAGTGAAGCGGGGCGTATTGGATTCGGTCATCCTGCCAGTATACCTTGCGGCGCAGGCGGGCTCGCTAGCGCACCGTCTCGACCTCCGCCGTGAAGCGGTAGCCGGCGCCGCGTTCAGTGAGGATGAAGGCGTCGCCGTCCGGCTCGAGCTTCTTGCGCAGCCGGCCGACCTGCACGTCGATGGCGCGGTCGTACACCTCGTCATTGTGCAGGCGCGACATGTCCAGCAGCTGTTCGCGCGACAGAACGCGCTGCGGGGCGGCCAGGAAGGCGGCCAGCAGGTTGAACTCGTTGTTGGTCAGCGCCACCTCGGCGCCGGCGGGGGAGGTGAGGCGGCGCAGGCGCACGTTCAGCACCCAGCCGGCGAAACGGTAGGCGCGCAGCCGCGCCAGGCCGTCGGCCACCGACTGCTGGGCGCGCGCGCGGCGCAGCAGGGCGCGGATGCGGGCCAGCAGCTCGCGCGGCGAAAAAGGCTTGGTCAGGTAGTCGTCGGCGCCCAGTTCCAGGCCCATGACGCGGTCGGCCTCGTCGCGGCGCCCGGTGAGCATGATGATGGGCAGGTTGGAATGGTCGCGCAGGCGGCGCGCGATGTGCATGCCGTCCTCGCCGGGCAGTTTCAGGTCCAGGATCAGCAGGTCGATCAGCTCATCGGCCATCACGCGGTCCACTTCGCGGCCGTCGGGCAGGGCGGTGGCGCGGATGTCGTTATCGCCCAGATAGTCGACGATCATCTGGCGCACGCCTGCGTCGTCGTCCACCACCAGCACGTGCGTTTCGCCTGCCATCGAAGGTCCGCCCCGTTGGGATAGCGGCATGCCGCCGCCAGAAGATTGTAACAGGATAGTTACCGCTCCCATTGATGTCAATTGACACATTGCGGCCCCGGCGCAGCATACTGTTGCTTTCACCGCAGTGCATAACTGTGGCACGAACTGCGATCCAAACTGTGACACAATTAGCCACCCATTCCGCCCACGCCATGGACCGTCCGACCGCCACCGAGCCAGCCATGCAGTCCGCCGCCAGTCTTGTTGCCGCCGCAGCAGCGGCGGAGCAGGATGTGCCGGCGCGCCTGCTGGCAGGCGAAAAGCGGCTGCTTGAAATGATCGCGCGCGCCGAACCGCTGGACGGCATCCTGGCAGCCTGCTGCCGCCTGTTCGACGAGGTGGCCGAGGACGCGGTGAGCTCGGTGCTGCTGATGGACGAGGGCGGTACCCTGCTGCGTCCCGGCTCGGCGCCCAATATGCCGCCCGACTTCATGGTGGCGCTGGAAGGCTCGGCGCTGATCGGCCCCGGCGAAGGCTCCTGCGGCACCGCGGCCTGGCGCCGCGAGCCGGTGTTCGTATCCGACATCGCCAGCGACCCTTTATGGGACAAGTACCGCCGCCTGCCGCTGGAATACGGCTTGCGGGCCTGCTGGTCCATGCCCATCCTGTCCAGCGCCGGCAAGGTGCTGGGCACCTTCGGCGTGTATGCGCGCCACATTGCGCTGCCCACGGCCGTGCAGCGCAACGTCATGGCGCGCTTTTCGGACCTGGCCAGCATCGCCATTGAGCGCTGCACGTCGATGGCGGCCTTGCGCCGCTCCGAGGAACGCTATGAGCTGGCGGTGAACGCGGCAGGCGACGGCCACACCGACTGGGTGGTGGCCACCGATACCTTCTACGCCTCGCCGCGCTTTCTGGAATTGTGCGGCATGCCGCCGGACACCGTGTTCGCCGGCCGCGCCGATTTCACGGCGCGCTTTCCCTACCATCCGGAAGACCGCCAGCGCGTGATCGACCAGCTGGCCGAACATTTCGCCGGCAGCACCATCCGCCTGCAGCTGGAGCTGCGCATCATCGTGCGCGGCGAGGTGCGCTGGCTCAAGCTGACCGGATTGTGTTCGCGCGACGCGCAGGGCCGGCTGGTGCGCTGGAACGCCGCCACCACCGACGTCACCGACCGGGTGCGCAGCGAGACCGCGCTGCGCGCTTCCGAGCAGCGCTACGCGCTGGCCATGAGCGCGGCAGGCGAGGGGCACTGGGACTGGGACATCCAGAAGGACGAGTTCTACGGCTCGCCGCGCATGCTGGAACTGTACGGCTTCCCGCCCGACACGGTGTTTGCCGGGCGCGCCGATTTCCTGGCGCGGTTTCCCTTCCACCCGGAGGACAAGCCGAAGTGGGAGAAGGCGGCGGCCGAGCATTTCGCCGGCCGCAGCGCGCGCTTCGACCTGGAAATCCGCATGCTGCCGCGCGGCGAATTGCGCTGGATACACCTGACCGGCATGTGCCAGCGCGACGCCTCCGGCACGCCGGTGCGCTGGACCGGCGCCGTCAGCGACGTGACCGGGCGGCGCCGGCTGGAAGAGCAGCTGCGCCTGGCGCAGCGGCTGGAGGCCATGGGCACGCTGGCGGGCGGCATCGCGCACGATTTCAACAACATCCTGGCCTCGATACTCGGCTACGGCGAAATGGCGCTGCGCGACGCGCCCGAGGGCAGCCGCCTGCGGCGCGACGTGGGCCACATCGTGGCGGCCGGCGAGCGCGGGCGGGCGCTGGTGGACCGCATCCTGGCCTTCAGCCGCTGCGGCATGGGCGAGCGGGTGGCGGTGCAGGTGGAGGCGGTGATGCGCGAGGCGCTGGACCAGCTGGCGCCCAAGCTGCCGGACGGGGTGCAAGTGAGCGCCAGCCTGCAGGCCGGCAGCGCCGCCTTGCTGGGCGACTCCACCCAGGTGCACCAGGTGCTGAGCAACCTGATGCTGAACGGCGTCCAGGCGATGGAAGGCGGCGGCCTGCTGCGGGTGGCGCTGGAGACGCGCAGCGTCGGCGAGCATGCGCTGGCCACCATCGGCAGCATTGCGGCGGCGGACTACATCGTGCTCACCGTGAGCGACACCGGCGCCGGCATACCGCCCGCCATCCTGGGACGCATCTTCGATCCCTTTTTCACCACCAAGGAAGTCGGCGTGGGCACCGGGCTGGGACTGTCGATGGTGCACGCCATCGTCACGGAGCTGGGCGGTGCGGTCAGCGTGGCCAGCACCGTAGGCGAGGGCAGCACTTTCACGGTCTTCCTGCCGCGCTGCGGCGACGTGGCGGCCGGCGGCGGCGCCGCGCTGCCGGCCCCGCCGCGCGGCCAGGGCCAGCGCGTGCTGGTGGTGGACGACGAGGAAGCGCTGGCGCGCCTGGCCGGGACCATGCTGGACGACCTGGGCTACCGGCATGCCGCCTACACTTCGCCGGCGCAGGCGCTGGCCGCGTTCTCGGCGGCGCCGCAGCAGTACGACGCGGTGATCACTGACGAACGCATGCCCGGCATGACGGGGTCGGAGCTGATACGGGGGCTGCGCGCCATCCGCGCCGGCATCCCCATTGTGCTGGCCAGCGGCTATGCGGGCGCGGCGCTGGCCCGGCAGGGCGGCGCGGGCGGGGTGCTGCGCAAGCCGTATTCCATGACGGAGCTGGCGCAAGCGCTGGCGCAGATTTTCGGGCCGCATGTCAGTTGACACAATTGGCCGCTTCCGCGTCATGCCTGAGACACGCACAGCTGGCATACTGCAGGTTTGAACACGTACCGCGTCTAAGAGGACCGCATGTTTTACGACGCCACAGAGGCAAGCGAGCCGGTGCTGGCTTTCAATTCGTTCCGTTTTTTTCCGGCGCGCCGCCTGCTTTATGAAGATGACCGCCCGCTGCGCCTGGGCAGCCGCGCCATCGACATCCTGCACGTGCTGCTGGAGCGCGCGGGGGAAACCGTGACCAAGGACCAGCTGATTGCGCGCGCCTGGCCCAATACCGTGGTCGAGGAAGGCAACTTGCGCGTGCACGTTGCCGCGCTGCGCAGGACGCTGGGCGAGCGCCACATCGAAAACGTGGTGGGGCGCGGCTATTGCTTCATCACGCCGGTGGTGCGCAGCGAGGCCGGACAGGTGGCGCACACCGCGCACGCCGCGCAGGCGCTGCCGCTTTCTGGCGAGCAATCAACCATGGCGCAGGCCAAGACGGTCTATCTGCCGCAGAGCGACGGCCTGCCGCCCTGCGCCACGCGCATTTTCGGCCGCGAGCAAACGGTGGCGACGCTGCAGCAGCAATTGTCCGAGCGCCGTTTCGTCACCATCGTCGGCACCGGCGGCATGGGCAAGACCACGGCGGCGCTGGCGGCGGCCGAGCGCATGCAAACCCACTGGCGGCAAGGCACGGTGTTCGTCGACCTGGCTCCGCTGACGCGCGCCGAGCAGGTACCGCAGGCGCTGGCCGCCGCGCTGGTGATGGAACGCCCGGCGGCGATGGACACGGCAGCCATCGTGGCTGCGCTGCGCAGTCACCACTTGCTGCTGATCCTGGACAGCTGCGAGCATGTGCTGGAAGCGGTGTCGCTGCTGGCCGAGCAGATCCTGCACGGCGCGCCCGGCGTGCGCCTGCTGGCCACCAGCCGCGAGCCGCTGCGCGCCGAAGGCGAGTGGGTGCACCGCCTGCCGGCGCTGGAACTGCCGCCCGAGCCGGCGCCGGGCGCCGGCGCGCCGCCGCTGACGATGGCGCAAGCCATGGCGTATGCGGCGGTGCAGCTGTTCGCCGAGCGGGTGCAGGCCAGCGCGGCCGGACTGGCGCTGGGCGACCCGGAGGCGCCGCAGATCGCCGACATCTGCCGCCGCCTGGACGGCATACCGCTGGCCATCGAGCTGGCCGCCGCGCGGGTGGAACTGCTGGGCATACGCGGCCTGGTGGCGCGCCTGGACGACTGCTGCTACCTGCTCAAGGGCGGCCGGCGCACGGCCAAGGTGAGGCACCGCACCCTGGAGGCGACGCTGGACTGGAGCTATGACCTGCTGGGCGAAAGCGAGCGCAAACTGCTGCACCGGCTGTCGGTGTTCCGGCGCCGTTTTTCGCTGGAGGAGGCGCTGTCCATCGGCGCGGATAACCGGGAAGGGCTGGAACAGGCGATGGACGCGCTATCCAGCCTGGTCAGCAAGTCGATGCTGGCCACGGTGTCCGATACCGGCGCGGCGCGCTACCGCATGCTGGAAACCACGCGCAGCTACGCGGCGGCCAAGCTGGCTGAAAGCGGCGAGCATGACGTGATCCTGACGCATTACGTAGCGCTTGGCGGCGCGCCGCTCTGAGTTGCCGACGTTGCGCCGCTACTGCGCGCCACCGCGCCGCCTGCGCACGCTCTGTTCAGGCCCTGCGCATCTCCAGCAGGCGCGCCCAGGCCGGCACCGCGCCGCGCCAGAACTGCTCCACGCTGTCCGCCTGCACATCCAGCCCGAGAAAGCGCGCCGCCGGCAGTAGCGCCGACTCCAGCAGTTGCGCCACCGGCGCGCCGTTGTCGAAAGCCCGCGCGCCGGTCTGCTTGGACAGTTTCTCGCCGTCCGCGTTCGCCACCACCGGCACGTGCAGATACCTCGGCTGGGGCAGTCCCAGCAGCGCTTGCAGGTAAATCTGGCGCGGGGTGGAGTCCAGCAGGTCCGCGCCGCGCACGATGTCGGTGACGCCTTGCGCACCGTCGTCCACCACCACCGCCAGCTGATAGGCCCAGAAGCCGTCGGCGCGGCGTACCACAAAGTCGCCCACCTCGGCGGTCAGGTCCTGGCACACCCGGCCGTGCCAGCGGTCTTCGAAGCAGAGCACGCGGTGCGGCGCCTGCGGCGTGCGCAGGCGCACCGCGCGCGCGGTCTTGCCCGCGGCCAGCCCATTGCGGCAGGTGCCCGGATACACCAGCGCCGAGGACGCATGCCCCAGGCGGATTTGAGAGTCCTGGATCTCCTTGCGCGAGCAGGCGCAGGGATACACCGCGCCGGCCGCCTCCAGTTGCGCCAGCGCAGCCTGGTACAGATCCGTGCGCAAGGTCTGCCGCGTCACTTCGCCGTCCCACTGCATGCCGCAGCGCTGCAGCGACGCCAGGATGTGCTGGTCCACACCGGCCACGTTGCGGTCGCGGTCCAGGTCCTCGATGCGCACCAGCCACTGGCCGTGGTGCACTTTGGCGTCCAGATAGCTGGCCATGGCCGCCACCAGCGAACCGAGGTGCAGGGGGCCGGTGGGCGAGGGCGCGAAACGGCCGATGTAGGGAGGGCGGGCTGACGTCATGTGAAAAGTATCCCCGACCGGCGCGGTGCGCGTCAACCTGCGCTTGCTGCAGCGCGCAATGGACATGCGGGAAACTTCGCATACAATGCTCGCGCGGCGATGTGGCCGCTTTCATCGACTCCATATCAGACAAGATCAGACACTATGCAGAAACTGTTCCCATCCGCGCTGGCATGCGCCATTGCCGCCAGCCTGGCGCTGTCCTTCCCGGCGCACGCCGCCGCACCGAAGGCGGTCAAGGCCGCCGGGCAACAGCAGCCCAAGGTGCAGGAAGCGCCGCTGCGCGCCCACCTGGCTTTCCTGTCCAGCGACCTGCTGGAAGGACGAGGCACCGGCCAGCGCGGAGGCGACCTGACGGTGGCTTACCTGGAAACCCAGGCGCTGGCTGCCGGCCTCAAGCCGCTGTCCGGCAAGAGCTTCCGCCAGGCGGTGCAGATCGCGGGCGTGAAGTCGCTGCCGGCCGAAAGCTCGCTGCGCCTGGAAGCCAACGGCGCCGCGCTGCCGGCTTCCTTCGGCAAGGACTGGGTATGGGCGCCCGGCGATGCGCAAGCTGCGCACAGCCTGGATGCCGAACTGGTCTTCGTCGGCTACGGCACCAGCGCCTCCGAAGAAGGGTGGAACGATTTCAAGGGCCAGAACCTGAAAGGCAAAGTGCTGGTCATGATGGTGAACGACCCGCAGCCGACCGCCGAACAGCCGAACCGCTTCGGTGGCAAGGCGCTGACCTATTACGGCCGCTGGACTTATAAATTCGAGGAAGCCGCGCGCCAGGGCGCCGCCGGCGTGCTGCTGATCCACACCACGCCGAGCGCATCGTACGGCTGGAGCGTGATCCAGAACAGCTGGGACAACGTGGAACGCTTCCAGCTGGCGCAAGGCGACGTTGGCACCGGCCTGCAAGGCTGGATGACCGACGACACCGCGCGCGCCCTGTTCAGGGCCGCCGGCCAGGACCTGGACGCGCTGCGCGCCGCCGCTGAAAGCAAGGACTTCCAGCCGGTGCCGCTGAAAGCCAGAGTGTCCGGCGAGATGAAGGCCGCCGTGCGCCGCCTGGAGCAGTTCAACGTGGCCGGCGTGGTGCCGGGCACCGATCCCAAGCTGAAGGACGAAGTGGTGATCTACAGTGCGCATTGGGACCACCTGGGCAAGCAGGGCACCGAAGGCGACACAATTTTCAACGGCGCCGTCGACAACGCCTCCGGTACTGCCGCGCTGCTGGCCATGGCCAGGGCCGCGTCGCTCAATCCGGCCAAGCGCAGCCAGATGTTCCTGTGGGTGGCGGCCGAAGAGCAGGGCCTGCTGGGCAGCGAGGCCTACGCCACCGCGCCGCTGTGGCCACTGGCCAAGACGGCCGCCAACCTGAACCTGGACAGCCTGAACTTCATCGGCGTCACGCGCGATATCGGCGCGGCGGGCAGCGAGCGCACCGAGTTGGGCAAGATGGCCGAAGCGACCGCCAAGGCCATGAACATGGTCATCGCCGAAGCCAAGCCGGACCTGTCGGGCGGCTACTTCCGCAGCGACCACTTCAGCTTCGCCAAGGTGGGCGTGCCGGCCTTTTCGATTACCTCGGGCCGGGACTACCTGGGTGACAAGGCGGCTGCGAAAACCAAGACGGAGGCCTACAGCAAGCGCTATCACCAGGTGTCGGATGAATATGATCCGGCCTGGGACCTGGCGGGCATGACGCAGCACGCGCAGTTCGCGCTTAATCTGGGCCGCATGGTGGCCGACGCGCCCAAGATGCCCGAGTGGAAAGCCGGCGACGCCTTCGGCAAGGCCCGCGCCAAGTAACGGTTTGCAAACCCCAGCCGCCTCCGGGCGGTTTTTGTTTTTTAGACGACTGCCCCATGACAGCCACGCGCCTGACTTCCCTTGACGCCTTTCGCGGCTTCACCATCGCCAGCATGCTGCTGGTGAACAATCCCGGCGACTGGAGCCATCTGTACTCGCAGCTGGCGCACGCGCACTGGAACGGCTGGACCTTCACCGACTGGATCTTCCCTTTCTTCCTGTTCATCGGCGGCATCTCGATGGCGTTTTCGCTAGGGCGCGCGGCGGATGCCGGCGCGGACAAGGGCGCCTTGCTGCGCAAGCTGTTCAAGCGCGCGTTGCTGATTTTCCTGATCGGCTTCCTGCTCAACTACATCCCGCGCTTCGACCTGTCCAGTGTGCGCATCCCCGGCGTGCTGCAGCGCATTGCGCTGTGCACCGTGCTGGCGGCGCCGCTGGTGGTGTATTTCAACTGGCGCCAGGTCACCTGGTGGATTGCCGGCCTGCTGGCGTGCTACAGCGCGGTGATGCTGCTGGTGCCGGTGCCGGATGTGAACGGCGTGGTGGGCGCCGGCGTGCTGGAACCTGGCCGTGACTTCGGCGCCTGGCTGGACCGCCAGTTCCTCAGCGGCCATATGTGGGCGCAATCGAAGACGTGGGACCCGGAAGGCCTGTTCACCACCATTCCGGCGCTGTGCAGCCAGTTGATCGGCGTGCTGGCCGGGCGCTGGCTGATGGCGCAGCGCGCGCGGCCCGAACAAACCGTGTGGATGATGCTGGCCGGCCTGGCGCTGCTGCTTGCCGGCGCCATGCTGGACGTGGTGCTAATGCCGATCAACAAGAGCTTGTGGAGCACGTCCTACTGCCTGTTCATCAGCGGCTGGGCGCTGCTGATGTTCTCGGTCTTCTACTGGCTGCTGGACGCCAATCCGTCGCCATGGCTGCGCGCCAAGGCGCAAGGCGGGGCGAAGTTCTTCATCATCTACGGCATGAACGCGCTGTTCATTTTCGCCTTCTCCGGCCTGGTGGCCAAGATGCTGGGCTTCATCAGGTTCGCGCAGGAGGACGGCACGCAGCGCCCGCTCGGCGCCATGCTGTACGCGCCCATCAAGGCGCTGCCCCTGCAGCCGGAGGCCGCCTCGCTGCTGCACGCGCTGTTGTTCAACGCCGCCATGTTTGCGGTGGCCTGGTTCATGTGGCGCCGGCGCTGGTACGTTAAGGTGTAATGCGGGACGAACGGCGAGTGCTACCTGGACTCCAGATAAAGGGGCTCGGGCGCCATGTCGATGCCATTCCGCCATACGACCGTTCCGCCTTCGATACAGGCTTTGGCGGACCGTTGCGGGTCACGCAGCGGTCGCTACACCGGGTGGCCGGCACGGTGAAGCAGGCCAGGGCCGACGCTTAGCCTTTGCCCTTGGTTTCCCTTGCAGGCGCGTGGTTGACGAGGTCGGACGGCGTCATGCCGAACCAGCGCTTGCAGGCGCGGTAGAACGCGCTGGGCTCCGAGAAGCCGAGCTGGAAGCTGAGCACCTTCAGTGACAGCTCGCCGGCAGCCAGCGACTGGCGTGCCAGTTCGCGCCGCGTGTCGTCCACCAGCGCGGTGAAGCTGGTGCCTTCCTCCGCCAGCCGCCGCTGCAAGGTGCGTTCGCTCATCATCATGTGCGCGGCCATGTCTTCGCGCTGCGGCGGGCCTTTCGGCAGCATGGCCGCCACCATCGCTTGCACGCGCGCGCCGATGGTCGGCGGCTGCGCCTGCGCCAGGCTGGCCAGCACTCCGCTGCCGCCCCGGTAGCCGGGCAGCGCGGACACCAGGTCGGCGTCGGCAAATTCCATCACGTTGTGGGGACGGTTGAAATGGACCGGGCAGCCGAAAGTCTGCGCGTACATGTCCGCGTTGGCCGGTTCCGGGAAGGCGTACTCCACTTGCACCGGCCTGGCCTCGTCATTGCCGGCCGCGCTGCGCAGGCTGCGCAGCAGCACGCACCAGACGAAGTCATAGCGCTGTTGCGGCACCACGCGCTGCGCGCCGGGCAGCACCAGTCCCACGCGCGTGTGGCCGTGGCAGCGCTCGATGCTGCTTTGCACGGTGGGCGAGACCAGCATGATGTGACCCATCACGCCCAGCCAGCCGAGGCGGTGCGGCGTCGATATCTTCAGGCCGATCAGCGGGTCCCGCGAGTGCTCAACCAGCAGCGACCAGAGATGGCTCAGTTTATCGGACAGCGCGAGCGCGTCGCACGCGAGGCCGTCGCCTTCGTCCAGGCCGGCCTGCTGGAACAGCGCTTCGGCTTGCACGCCCGAATGCGCCAGGCGCGACTTGACGCCGCGCACCAGGTGCAGGGCGGACGAGTAGCCCGTGCCGGGTCCCAAGAGTGCTTCGTTCATGTCCCATGTCTCCATTGCGAACGACCGTGCTTATTTTTGACGGTTCGCGCTGCGTCTTTTTTGTAAATTATTAACGCATGAAATTTACCGGCGCCAGCAGCAAAAAATTAGACGCGGGACTCTATCGCGCAGGACGCGGTTTCGTGCTAAGGGGGGGGGCAGGATAGGAAGCAGGGCAGGGGCGGCGGGCGCCGCCCCTTGGGGAGATTACTTACCGCCTTCGTTGGCGTGTTCGCCCAGGATCTGCTTGGCGTAGCGGATGCCGATGCCATAGGCCGAGTGAGCCTTGAAGATGTCCATGCAGCCGTCGTAGGTCTCGCCGCGCGCCCAGTCGCGCTGCAGTTCGCACATCCACTGCAGCGAGTTGGTCGGCGTGGCGCCGGCCTGGATCATGCGCTGGATGGCGCGGTCGTGCGCCTCCATGGTGGTGTCGCCGCAGGCGTCGGTCGGCACGAAGATCTCGTAGCCTTCAGCCAGCATCTGCAGGGTCGGGAAGGTCACGCACACTTCGGTCCACAGGCCGGCGATGATCACGCGCTTGCGGCCGGTGGCCTTGATGGCGTCCTTGAAGTTCTGGTCCTCCCACGAGTTCATCGAGGTGCGGTCGATCGGCTTCTGGTCCGGGAACACGGACTGGATTTCCGGGATCAGGTGGCCGCTGAAGGTTTCCGACGCGATGGTGGTCAGGATGGTCGGCACGCCGAACAGCTTGGCGGTCTTGGCCAGGATTTGCGCGTTGTGCAGGATGGCGGTGCGCTCGTGAGACATGGTGCCGAACAGCATTTGCGGCTGGTGGTCGATCAGGGCCAGCACGCAGTCTTGCGGGTTGAGCAGGGTGTTGTAGGACATGGTTCTCTCCGTGAAAAGTAGGGGTGGCAAAGCACGTTCGCACTTTGCCAGCTTTGCCTGATTTGCACGTCTGCTATAAGGACTGCCCCTGCTCTTGCTTACGGGAGAGCGTTACTCCTTGCCGATAAATTCGCTGGCATATACCAGCGCGGCGATCAGCGGGAACGCGAGCCCGGTCAGCAGCACGCCGTGCCAGCCGTGGTGGGCGTACATCCACGCGCCCAGCGAGGAGCCGATGGCGCCGCCGCAGAAGAAGATCGCCATGTACAAGCCGTTCAGCCGGCTGCGCACGTCTTCGCCCAGCGCGAAGATGGCGCGCTGGCCGGTGACCAGGCTGGCCGACACGCCGGCGTCGAGCACGATGGAGGCGGCCACCAGCAAACCCAGGTCGAACATGCGCCCGCCCTGCAGCAGCAGCGGCGTGCCGAAGGCCAGCAGCGCGGCGGCCAGCGCCATGCCGGTGGTGGCGCGGCTCTTGCCTTGGTCGGCGCGCCGGCCGGCATACGGCGAGGCGATGGCGCCGGCCACGCCGGCCAGCGCGAAGATGGCGATGCCGGTTTGCGACAGGCCGAAATACGGCGCCGCCAGCACCAGCGGCACCGTGGTCCAGAACAGGCTGAAGGCGCCGAACATGCAGGCCTGGTAGGCGGCGCGGCGGCGCAGCACGGGTGTGCTCTTCAGCAACTGCCACAGCGAGGCCAGCAGTGCGCCGTAAGGCATGGTCGATACCGGCTGGCGCTTGGGCAACTTACGGTGCAGCAGCAAGGCCAGCAGCGCCGTGCCGATAGCCGACAGCACGAAGATGGCGTGCCAGTTGAGCGCGTCGGTGACCAGGCTGGACACCGGGCGCGCCAGCATGATGCCCATCAGCAGGCCCGACACCACTTTGCCGACGATCTGCCCGCGCATGTGGGGCGGCGCCAGGTGGGCGGCGAACGGCACCACCACCTGGGCCGCTACCGAGCCCAGGCCGATGCACAGCGCGGCGGCCAGGAACAGGCCGGCGTTGCTGGTGCTGGCGGCCACCAGCAGCGCGGCCGAGGTGGCCGCCAGGCAGGTGACGATGAGGCGGCGGTTTTCCTGCAGGTCGCCCAGCGGGACGATGAAAATCATGCCCAGGCAATAGCCGATCTGTGTCAGCGTGACGATCAGCCCCGCAGCGCCGGGCGACAGGCCGGTGGCCAGGCTGATGGGGCCGACCAGCGGCTGCGCGTAATACAGATTGGCGACGATAAGGCCGGTGGCGGTCGCCAGCAGCAGTACCATGCCGGAGGAAATCCCCGGCACGGCGATGGTTGGATTGGTGGTCAACGGAACTCCTGGATGCAGAACTACGAGTGCCAGGCCCTGCTTGGAAAATGGCGGGCTTAGCCGGACAAACATTGTAGTGGGGAATCCAGATCCCTGCTGGCGGCGGCCGGATATGACGGGTATATCCGGCCGGGCATGGCGGCGCCGCTACAGCGTGCGCAGGAAGGCGGTGAGGTCGGCTTTTTCTTTTTCGCTGAGCCTGGTTTCCAGGATCAGGTTGAAAAATTCCACCGTGTCTTCCAAGGTCAGCAGGCGGCCGTCGTGCAGATAGGGCGGGGATTCCTTGATGCCGCGCAGGGGAAAGGTCTTGATGGGGCCGTCTGACGCGGCCATCATGCCGTTGACGATGCGCGGCTTGTAGAAGCGTTCGGTTTTCAGGTTGTGCATCAGGTTGTCGGTGTAGTAGGGCGCGGCGTGGCAGGTGGAACATTGGGCCTTGCCGAAGAACAGTGCCTGGCCGCGCAGCTCGCTGTCATTGGCCTTGTTCGGGTCGAGCTTGCCGTTGATGCCCAGCTTGGGCGCGGGCGGGAAGTCCAGCAGCGCCTGGAACTCGGCCATGAAATGCACCTGGCTGCCGCGCTCGAGCGGGTTGATGCCTTTCTTGGTGGCGATCACCGGATCGCCGTCGAAGTAGGCGGCGCGCTGCTCGAACTCGGTGAAGTCCTCCACCGTCTTGAGCGCGCGCTGCGAGCCGAACAGGCGCTGGATGTTCAAGCCGCGCAAGGTTGGCGTGTCGATGCGGTGGCGGAAGATCTGCGGGCGGATGTCGCCCACCAGGTGCGTGGCGCCGTTGCTGTGGCCGTTGGCATGGCAGTCCAGGCAGGCCACGCCGCGGCTGGGACGCTCGGCGCGGCGGTCTTCGGTCTGGTTGAACTGCTGCTGCGGGAAGGGCGTGAGCAGCAGGCGCAGGCCTTCGAGCTGCTTGGGATTGAGCAGGCCATTGAACATGCCGTGAAAGTTGTCGATGGTGAGCAGCTTGCCGCCGGACACGTCGCCCAGGTCGGGCCGCGTGGTGAGGAAGATCGGCGCGGGGAACTCGGGCAGGAAGTGGTCGGGCAAGTCGAAGTCGAGGTCGAAGCGGGTCAGGTCGCGCTGCTCCTGGCGCTTCAGTTCGTCGATCTGGAATTGCGGGAACAGCATGCCGCCCTCGGCGTGATTGGGATGCGGCAGCGGCAGGAAGCCGGCCGGGAACAGGTCGCGCGCGCGGATGTCGTCGGCGCCCAGGTCGGCCAGGCGCTGCCAGCTCATGCCCGCTGGCAGCTTGACGCGCACCCCACCTTGCACAGGCTTGCCCCGGAACATGGTGGCGCCGCTGGGACGGTTGGCCAGGTCATAGCGCTGGGCCAGCAGCTCGCGCTGGCGCTGCATCAGGGCGGCGCGCGCGGCGCGCATGCGCGCCAGCGTTGCGCCGAAGTCTTCGGTGATGTCCACCTTCATGTAGCTGGTGGGACGCTCCGGCGGCGCAGGCGGATGGGACTGGACGGGCTGCGCGGCGAAAACGGCGGCCGCAATGGCAGCGGCGGCGGCAAGCGTGGCGATGCGGATGGCAAAGGCGGCGACGGCGCTGCCCGTGGCGGTCGGGGTTTTCATTGCACTCTCCTGCTGCGTGGCCGGGCAAGCTGCCCTGTTCCAGTTAAGCAGGCAGGAGAGGTATGGCTATGCTTAAGGCGTGCGCATTTGCGCTGGCTCAAGCCGCTCGCGGAGACCGGCCGTGATCTGGTAGGAATGCAGGCGCTTGCTGTGCTCGAAGATCTGCGAGGTGATCATCAGTTCGTCCGGCTGGGTGCTGTCGATAAAGCCTTGCAGCTGTTTTTTCACCGTCTGCGGCGAGCCGATCGCCGAGCAGGACAGCACCGAATCGAGCATGGCGTTTTCCTGCGGGCCCAGGCTCTGGCGGTAGTTGGCCAGCGGCGGCGGCAACTGCGACGGCCGGCCGGTGCGCAGGTTGACGAAGGCCTGCTGCATCGAGGTGGCCAGCAGTTGCGCTTCTTCGTCGGTGTCGGCCGCGAACACATTGAAGCCCAGCATCACATACGGCTTGTCCAGCTGCGCCGACGGCTTGAAGTTGGCACGGTACAGCGCCACCGCCTGCATCATCTGCGCCGGCGCGAAATGCGAGGCGAACGCATAGGGCAGGCCCAGGTGCGCGGCCAGCTGCGCACCGAACAGGCTGGAGCCGAGTATCCACAGCGGCACCTTGGCGCCTTTGCCGGGCACCGCCAGCACTTGCTGGCGCGGCGCGTCGGACAGGTAGTCCTGCAGCTCCAGCACGTCCTGCGGGAACTCGTCCGCGTCGGATGCCAGGCTGCGGCGCAGGGCGCGCGCGGTGGTCTGGTCCGAACCGGGTGCGCGGCCCAGGCCGAGGTCGATGCGGCCCGGGTGCAGCGCTTCCAGCGTGCCGAACTGCTCGGCGATCACCAGCGGCGAGTGGTTCGGCAGCATGATGCCGCCCGCACCGACCCGGATGGTCTTGGTGCCGGCCGCCACGTGCGCCATCACCACCGACGTGGCGGCACTGGCGATGCCCGGCATGCCGTGGTGTTCCGCCAGCCAGTAGCGCTGGTAGCCCCAGCGTTCACCGTGCTGGGCCAGATCGAGCGTGTTGCGCAGCGAGGCGGCGGCATCGCTGCCAAGCGCGATGGGGGAGAGGTCGAGTATGGAAAATGGCGTCATGGCTGTGATATGGCGGCGGCAAGCCGGGTTTCAATGAAGGCCCTGACGCGCTCATGGCCTTTCCGTTACACTTGTTTGGCTTTTTTGAAATTTTGTCCAGAACACTAACACTAACCCAAGAGACGAGACGTGAAGCTGAAAAAAATTGCATTGATAACCATGCTGGCGCAGGCCGTGCTCTACCCGGGCGCCCAGGCCGCCGCGCTGAGCGAGGCGGCCACCGCCACCGCCCGTTACGCAGTTGAAACCTATCCGCAACAGATGACCGCCGCGCTGGCCGCCATGGTCAGCTACAACACCGTGGCGGATCCGGCTTACACGGCCGACAAGAACCCGCAGCACATCGCCTTCAAGCAGATGCTGAAAGAGGAGGCCGCGCGCCTGGGCCTGGACTACAAAGACCATGGCTACGTCGTGGTAATCGGCCTGGGGGAGAGTGCTGACCGGGTCGGCATCATCACGCACGGCGACGTGCAGCCGGTGAATCCGGCCAAGTGGGCCAAGTCACCCTTCGAGCTGGACAGCACCAGCGAGCCGGGCCGCCTGATCGCGCGCGGCTCGGAAGACGACAAGGGTCCGATCGCCACTGCCATGTATGCGATGAAGGCCATCCAGGACCAGAAGGTGGCATTGAAAAAGCGCCTGGAACTGTACGTGTACATGGCCGAGGAATCGGACTGGGCGCCGCTCGAGGCTTTCCTGAAAGACCACACGCCGCCTCAGATGAACATCACGCTGGACGCCGAGTATCCGGTGGTGACGGCCGAGAAAGGCTGGGGCGCGGTGAAAGTGACCATGCCCGCCCAGCCTGTCCCGGCCGCGGCGGACAGCAAAGGCCCGCTGCTGAGCGAGTTTGCGGGCGGCTTCTTCGGCAGCCAGATTCCGGAAGACGCCAGCGCCGTGATCGCCAACGCGACGCCGGCGCTGGAAAAACGGATACGCGCGCGCGCCGCCGCGCAGAAGGGCATGCGCTACCAGTACGCCTGGCAGGGGCGCGCGCTGAAAATCACCGCGCTCGGGCTGTCGGCGCACTCGTCCAAGCCGGAAGACGGCGTCAACGCCATCAGCATGCTGGCCGACGCACTCAAGGTGCAGCCATGGAAAGCCACCGCCGCCGCCGGCATGGTGACCATGCTCAACGACCTGGTCGGCACCGGCATCCACGGCGAGCGCTTCGGCAAGGTGGCCTACCGCGACGACTTCATGGGACCGATGACGGTGGCGCCCACCGTGCTCAAGCAAAAGGATGGCGGTATCGAGCTGAACATCAATATCCGCCGCCCGAAAGGCAAGCCCGGCCCCCAGCTGCAAGCGGAGTTCCAGCAGGCCTTCGACCAGTGGAAGCGCACCCATGCGCCGCAGGCCGCCATCGCCATGCAGATCGGCGAGCCGTGGGTGCAGGCGGATGCGCCGCAGTTGCCGGTGCTGCTGGACGTGTTCTCGCACTACACCGGCATCCAGAACGCCAAGCCGATCTCGATCGGCGGCGGCACCAACTCGCGCCTGTTCCCGAAAGCCGTGGCCTTCGGTCCGGCCATGCCGGGCACGGCCTATACCGGCCACTCCGAGCATGAGTTCATTACCACCAAACAGTTGCTGTTGAACCTGCAGATGTACACCGCTGTGCTGGTCGAACTGGCACGTTGATGCAAGCTTGATATCGGCGCGGCGCACTTTTGTTGGTGCGCCGCGTTTTTTTTGCTCAGTCCGCCCCATTGTGTATTCCCACGCGGAAAAATAAGCCTTACTATCAATCGCAACAAGGCCTACTTTCACGCCGCTTCTTAGCTAAATCTCATCCTTTTCACTCACCATTTGGGATGCCGGATCGTCAACGATCCCGGCAGGGGACTCTGCATGCCACGTATATCATTGTCAGTTTGTGCATTGCTGTTTGCTGTTTGCCAGCTTGTTTGCCAGCCAGCCGTTAGCGCCGAGATGGAAATGAGCGCGCACGCGCAGCCGGCCGGCGCCATTGCCGCTGCCATGGAAGCGGCGGCGCCGCGCCGCGGCGCGCTGTTCAAGGTGCAGCACGACGGCCGCACCAGCTATCTGTTCGGCACGGTACACGCAGGCAAGCAGGCCTTCTTCCCGCTGGAACCGCAAGTGACGCGTGCGCTGGCCGATTCGAATGCGCTGGTGCTGGAACTGGACGTGCGTGCCAGCGAACCGTTCCAGGAGGCCCTGGCCGCGCACGGCCGCTATCCGAAGGGCGATTCCATCCGCAATCACCTGTCGCGTGAAACGCTGGCCCTGCTGCAGCAGGCGCTGGCCCGTGCCGGCATGTCGCTGGACAACCTGGAACAATACCGGCCGTGGCTGTTGGCGAACCTGCTGATCGGCGCCGAGATGGAACGGCACGGCTATATGCGTAGCCAGGGCGTGGAGCAGTTCCTGCTCAAGGAAGCCGCGCAGCACAGCAAGCCGCTGCGCGAACTGGAAAGTGCGGATTATCAATTGGGCCTGTTCGCCTCCATGAATGACGCGCAGCAGGAAACCTATCTGCGTGAGAACCTGGCTGAACTGGCCAGCGGCGTTGCGCTGAAAAAGACCGCCAGCCTGATCGATGCCTGGAGCAAGGCGGATGCGCCAGGCATGAACGAGGCCTTGCAATCCATGATACGCGGCGACAGCGTGTCCGCCGCCTTCATGGACCGTACGCTGCTGGGCAAGCGCAATCCCGAGATGGCGGCCTCGATCGAAAACATCATGAAGGCCGACCAGACGGCGTTCGTCGGTGTCGGCTTGCTGCACCTGCTGGGCGCGCAGGGCGTGCCCGAACTGCTGCGCCAGCGCGGCTACCAAGTGGAACAGATTTACTGATCCACTTACTGCGAGTCGCGCGAGATCATGCCGTTGGCATAGCGCACGCGGTCACCGCTCTTGTAGCTGGGCATGCTTTCTGCCAGCACGGTCTGGGTGGTGCCGTCGTCCATGCGCACGGTAACGCGGTAGATCTTGTCGCTGGGGGAGCCCATGCTGCCGCCGGCCGCCGCCGCACCGGCGGACAGTCCCATTGACGCGGCATCCTGCCGCGTGATCTGGTCTATGGTCTGGACCACGCCGCTGCCTGGAGTGCCGGCCTGCGCCATGCTGGCGGCGCTGCGCGCGTCGGGCGACGCCGTGGCAGGAGCCGCCTGGCCCACAGTGCTGGCGGTACTCCCGGTACCGGCGTCCATGCTGCTGGTGCTGCTGCCCCTGCTGGCTGTGCTGCCGCCATTGTCCATCGAGGTGCTGCGGTCCGAGGCGCAGCCGGCCAGCGCAAGCAGTGCGCAGGGCAGTAAAGTGTTTTTTATCTTCATGATGATCTCCGTTATGCGAGCATCCGCTCGAATAGTTTGGAGTTCCGATGATGCCATTCGTTTCCCCTGAAGCGTGCACCCTTGACGCATATCAAACGATTACCTGAAATGCTTGGCCATAATTGCGTGTCAGAAATCTATAGGGGGGGCTATGTTCCAGCGCAGGACCGACAAGGTAATTGAAGATTTGATCGCAGCTACCTGCGGGCTGCAGCCGGGGATGCGCCAGCGCCATGCGTATGCGCAGGCGCTGCTGGGACTGGTGCGCCTGGCGAAAGCCGAGCAGTTGCTGGAAATGCGGCTGGACGCGGAGCGGGCCAGCGGCAGCCTGGCCTGCGCCAGCCGCAAGCGGCAGACCCGCGCCATTCTGCGCAAGATAGGAATGGATGTGCGGCACCGCCAGCGCGAGCTGGAGTTCGGCCAGCACGGCCCGGAAGGCAAGAGCAGTCCGGGCTAGGCCGCCACCTTGTTGCGGTTCCACAGCAGCCACATGATGCTGGCCGTGACGAGGGCGGCGGCGGTGTCCACCGCCCAGTCCGCAACCGCGCCGTGACGGTAGGGCAGCAAGCTCTGTACCAGCTCATCGAGCGCGCCCATCGCCATGATGGTCAGCACCGATTTGATGGCGCGCCGCGCCGCGCTGCCGGTGCCGCCGGTAAACAGCAAAAAAGTCAGGCCGGCATAGGCGCAGGAATGCAGCACCACGCCGGGCGCGACCGAGCCGATGTCGCTGCGGGCGCCGGGAATGGAGCCGAGCACCAGTATCATCAGGTAGAGGACCAGTGCGGCGCGGTAGCGCAAGTTGGCGTGGGCGGATGTGAGGACGACTTGCTGAAGTAGGGAAAGCATGGTGCAAGGATAACATGCGGCAAAAAAAATGCCCGCTGGTTAAAGCGGGCCGTAAAACCCATATCCGGGTCAAGAGAGCAGAGAATTCGGGTGGTGCGCACTGGGCGCACCGTTCTGTTGCCACGCATATCGGTTGCATGTGCAGCAGATGAAACAAGTTTATACGCCCCATATGACGCCAGCGTGACATTTCTCAAGAGGGCGCAAACAAATTCCGGGCAAAAAAAAGCCCGCTGGTGAAAGCGGGCTTAAAACTATTATCTTGGAGGAGAATAGTGGAGACAGGTGCAATTATGCTGCGGCACAGCATATATGTCTAATTTTCGTTTTAGATATCAGGCATAAGTTTTTTATATAACTGTCCCGCTTATTCCTTGACCGGTACCGTGTAGTTCAGGGCCAGGCGGCCGCCGTCGACGAACAGCGTCTGGCCCGTCATGTAGGTGGCGTCGTCGCTGGCCAGGAAGGCGGCGATGGAAGCGACTTCCTCGGGTTCGCCGCAGCGGCCCATCGGCGTGCGCGACAGGATGGTGTGGCGCGCCTCCGGGCTGCCCAGTACGGCTTTCTTGGCCAGCTCGGTGAGGATGGTGCCGGGGCCGATGCCGTTTACGCGGATGCCGTGCTGGGCCAGGTTCAGCGCCATCACCTTGGTCAACTGGTTGATACCGCCCTTGGACACCACGTACGGCACCTGGTCCGGTATCGCCAGTTCGGAGTTGACGCTGGACATATTGATGATGCAGCCGCTGTGCTGCCTGACCATCTGGCGCGCCACGGCCTGGCTGCACAGGAACATGGATTTGAGGTTGATGCGCATCACCCGGTCGAAATCGTCCTCGGTCAGGTCGAGGAAGTCGGCCTTGTGGGTCACGCCGGCATTGTTGATCAGGATGTCGATGCGGCCGAACACGGCCATGGTTTCGGCCACCAGCGCATCGACGTCGGCTTTCTGGCTCACGTCGGCAGTGTAGAAACGGGCTTGGTCGCCCAGCGCCTCGGCCGCTTGCGCGCCTTCCGGCTTGATGTCCACCAGCATCACTTTGGCGCCCTCGGCGATCAGCCGCTGGGCGCAGGCGAGACCGATGCCTTGTGTGGCGCCGGTGACAATGGCTACTTTTTGGGATAGTTTCATGGTGTGGTTCCTGGGGTTGATCGATGGGGCGAATTTTACTTCACGCTATAATGCCGGGTTTGCATTTCAATCGGAGGGGTGGTCGTGAATTTCATTAACAAGCTCAATGCCGCATGGACGGCCAACGACTCCCTGCTGTGCGTCGGCCTCGATCCAGACATGGGCAAGCTGCCGGCCCAGTTCCAGCAAGACCCGAACGGCATCTTCAACTTCTGCAAAGAGATCATCGACGCGACGGCCGACCTGGCCTGCTCGTTCAAGCCGCAGATCGCCTATTTCGCCGCGCTGAGCGCCGAGCGCCAGTTGGAAGCCATCTGTGCCTACGCGCGCCAGCACTACCCGCACATCCCGCTGATCCTCGATTCCAAGCGCGGCGACATCGGCGCCACCGCGCGCCAGTATGCGCGCGAAGCCTACGACCGCTACGGTGCGGACGCGGTGACGGTCAGCCCCTACATGGGGTCGGATTCGGTGGAGCCGTACATGGAATGGGCCGACCGCGGCGTCATCGTCCTGTGCCGCACCTCGAACGCGGGCGGTTCGGACCTGCAGTTCTTGAACGTGGACGGCAAACCGCTGTACCAGCACGTGGCGCGCCTGGTGGCGGAGAAGTGGAACGCCAACGGCCAGTGCGCGCTGGTGGTGGGCGCCACCTTCCCAGAGGAGCTGGCGCAGGTGCGCGCCATCATCGGCGACATGCCGCTGCTGGTGCCGGGCGTTGGCGCGCAGGGCGGCGACGTGGCCGCGACCGTGACGGCCGGCCGCACCGCGAACGGCACCGGCATGATGATCAATTCCTCGCGCGCCATCCTGTACGCCGCGCAGCAGCCCGGCGAGGACTTCGCCATGGCCGCGCGCCGCGTGGCGCAGGAAACCCGCGACGCGATCAACGCCCACCGCGCGGGCTGAGCACCGGCGGCTTACGGCGCCAGCCGCCTGGCCCGCCGGCGCCGCCAGCGCCCCTAGTAGCGCTGCGGCGCCACCATCTCCGCGTAGTCGTACAGCGCGCCGAGAATCTGCTCGCCGCGCTCGTCGGCGGTTTCGGACAGCTGGTCGATCTCGCCGAACAACTGCTCCACCGTCCTGGCCCCGGCGGCGCCGTCGAACAGGCGCGCGGCGCGGTGCGCTTCCCAGTGCTCGGCTTCCTGCTCGCTCAAGGTCTGCGGGAAGTTGCGCGCGCGGTAGCGGAACACCAGTTCGCCCAGGCGTGCGTCGTCGAACGGCGGCGTCATCATGGCCAGCTTGGCCGGCGTTTCCTTGCGCATTGCATCGAGCAGGCGGCGGTCGTCCTTGCCGACGAAGCCACCGTACAAATCCTCGTCCACATCGGTTTCCTCGGCCGCGCCGGGACGGTGGTAGACCTGGGCCCACAGCGCAGCCAGGTCGGGCCCGGCCGCGGCCGTCTGCGCGTGGCGCCTGGCTTGTTCCACGTCGATGCCCCAGCGCGCCGCCATCGCCGGCGACAGCGTCTTCAGGTTGGACACCAGCATGGGCGACTTGTTCAGGTGCACGCTCTTGATCGGCAGCCGCGTCACGCCTTCCGGCAGTTCGCTGCTGCGCGTAAACATGCGCATGCGCACCGTGTCCGCGTCCAGGCCATACAGCTCGCTCGGGTCGTAAGCGCAGTCCCAGACGATGACTTCGTTCTTGTTGGTGGGATGCGTGCCCAGTGGCCATACCAGCCCGATACAGCCGCGCTCAGCCGGGAACATGCCGGACACATGCAGGAAAGGCTGGCGCAGGTGCGGCAGCAAATGCATGCCGATCTCGTCGGCCACGCGGTCCTTCTTGTGCAGGGCGAAACAGAAGTCCCACAGTTTGGGCTGCTTTTGCTTGATCAGGCGTGCCAGGCCGATGGTGGCGCGCACGTCGGACAGCGCGTCGTGCGCGGACTCGTGCAGCAGGCCGTTGGCTGCCGCCAGGTGCTCCAGGCGGAAGCTGGGCTTGCCGTCTTCGCGCAGCGGCCATTCTATGCCTTCCGGGCGCAGCGCGTACGTCATGCGCACCACGTCCAGCAAGTCCCAGCGGCCGCACTGGTTCTGCCATTCGCGGGCATAGGGATCGATCAGGTTGCGCCAGAACAGGAAGCGCGTCACCTCGTCATCGAAGCGGATGGTGTTGTAGCCCACGCCCACCGTGCCGGGCTGGGAAAACGCCTGCTCGACGGTGGCGGCGAACTTGTGCTCGGGCACACCCCATTCCAGGCATTGCTGCGGGGTAATGCCGGTGATCAGGCAGGACTGCGGATCGGGCAGGAAGTCGGGCGCCGGCTGGCAGTACAGCATGATAGGCTCGCCTATCTCGTTCAGGTCGGCATCGGTGCGGATCGCGGCAAACTGGGCCGGCCGGTCGCGGCGCGGCTGCGCGCCGAAGGTTTCATAGTCATGCCAAAGGAAAGTTTGCTGGCTCATGGATTCGTTCTATCGGTGGGAGGTATGGCTGCAGTTGGGCTACAGTTCGCCGTTTTCTGGCCGATATGATAAAGGGGAATGGCGTAAACAAGGAGAGCGATTATGGTAAATCCGACTTCACTGAAGCCCGGCGGGGCGGTTGCCGCGCCGCTGGCCAGGGCAGACGCCACCGATTCCGCGCCGCCGGCCCGGGTGCAGGCGCGGCAGCAGCTCAACACTTCCATCATGGAAGCGTCGATGTCGGTGGCCATCAAGTCCGGCAACGAACCGCTGGCGCTGCTCTACAAATCGGCGCTGACCGGCATCAACGAGGCGCTGGCGCCGGACTTCGGCCCGGACGCAATCCAGAAGGCGGCCGGACAGGACAATACGCCGGAAGGGACGGCGGGCCGCATCGTATCGCTCAGCACGGCGTTCTTCGACGCCTTCAAGGCGCAGAACAAGGGACTGGACGACGAAGCGGTCCTGCAGAAGTTCATGGACACCATCCAGGGCGGCGTCGACCAGGGTTTCAAGGAGGCGCGCGGGATACTGGAAGGGCTGCAGGTGCTGCAGGGCGATATCGCCGGCAATATCGACAAGACCTACGAGCTGGTGAAGCAGGGCTTGCAGCAGTTTGCCGACAGCAAGCGGGCGCCGGCCCCGGCGGACGACGGCGCGAACGCCTAGGAGAACAGCGTTTCCTGCACCGCCACCTGGTTGCGGCCGCCGTCCTTGGCGCGGTACAGCGCGGCGTCGGCGGTGGCGATCAGGCCATGGTCGTCCTGGCCCGGCAGCAGGCTGGCCACGCCCAGCGATGCGGTCAGGTGCGGCAGCGGCAAGCGCATGTCGCGGAACACCACAGCCTGGCGAATGCGCTCGCACAGGCGCTCGGCCACCACCACGGCCACCTTGTCGCTGGTGTCCGGCAGCAGCACCATCATTTCCTCACCGCCATAGCGCACCGCGCAATCGGACGGCCGCAAGGCGCCGCTCAGCACTTGCGCCGCCGCGCGCAGCGCCTGGTCGCCGGCCAGGTGGCCATGGCTGTCGTTGAACAGCTTGAAATGGTCCAGGTCGATCATGATCAGCGACAGCGGTTTGCCGGCGCCGTGCGCGCTGGCCACCATTTCCGGCAGCAGGTCATTCAGCCAGGCCCGGTTGTACAGGCCGGTGAGCCCGTCTATCATCGACATCTGGCGGTAGAACTCGCCCAGTTTCTGGCGCCGGCGCAACTGCGCGTTGGCGGCGCGGATGCGGAAGGACAGCAGGCGCAGCAGGTTGCGCGCCACGCCGTTCGATTCGTCGATCAGCCGCCACACGATTTCGGCCTCCACCACCAGCAGCTCGCTGGTCTCCAGCGCCGTCATGGCCGACAGGTTGGCTTCCTCGTCCAGCACCGACTGCTCACCCACGCTCTCGCCCGGCAGCACCTTGCTGACGGTGCCGTCGGCCATGCCGGTGCGGGTGTCGGCGCTTACGGACAGGGCGCCGCTGAGCACGATATACAGCCGCGCGCGGCTGCTGTCGGTGACCGATTCGCCTTGCTGCAGTTGCACCACGGGGCAGTGCGCCAGCGAGCGCGCCGCCAGCGCGGCGTCGGAATCGCGGAACAGCTGCAAGTCGTCGATCCGGTAGCCGGACTCGCTAAAGGTGGTGATCTGCTTCAAGATAAGTTCCGAAAAAAAGAATGAATACTGTGAGGCAATCATAGCGCAAACCGCGCGCGTGGCTACACTGCGCGGCCGCCTTGTGTTTCAATACTGCGACGAACCACAACACGATAAAGCAATGATGTATACCGACGCCCTGGGACAGCCGCATCCCGCCGATCCCGACGCCCGCATCGTTTCGCTGGTGCCCTCCATCACCGAACTGCTGTGCGAGCTGGGACTGGCCGGACAGCTGGTGGGCCGTACCGGATTCTGCATCCACCCGGCGGAAACGGTGCGCGCGATTGCCAAGGTGGGCGGCACCAAGGACGTCAACCTGGGCAAGATCCGCGCGCTGGCGCCGACCCATGTGATAGTCAATATTGACGAAAACGAAAAGCCCACCGCCGACGCGCTGGCCGAATTCGTGCCGCACGTGGTGGTGACCCATCCGCTGGCGCCGCGCGACAACCTGGCGCTGGCGCGCCTGATGGGCGGCATCTTCTGCGCGCAGGCAAAAGCGGAAGCCTGGTGCGCCGCCTTCGAGGCCGAGTATGCGGCGCTGCAGGCCATGCGGCAAGCCGGCCCGGCGCCCGCGCAGACCGTGCTGTACTGCATCTGGCAAGATCCCTGGATGAGTATTTCCAGCGACACCTATATCGCGCGCATGCTGGCAGAGATGGGCTGGCAGGTGCCGCAATTGGACAGCGGGCGCTATCCGCGTTTCGACTGGACGCCGCAGCTGCTGGCGCAGATCGACCAGGTGCTGCTGTCGTCCGAGCCCTACCGTTTCACGGAGGCGCACGTGGACGCGCTGGAACGCCAGATCGGCAAACCGGTGCAATTGGTGGATGGGGAAATGCTGTCCTGGTATGGCAGCCGCGCGTTGCAGGGGCTGGCCTACCTGCGCCGGCTGGCGCAGCGCTAGTGCCTGGTACAGGCGGCTAGCTGCTGGCGGGCCGGCGGCCTATGGTGGATTTATTCGGTGGTTTCTTCGTCGGCTGCTTCCGACACCGCTTTCGACAGCGGCACGTTGCGCTTGTCGTACAGGCGGCCCAGGGCGCTGTCGATGGCGCGCTTCAGCTTGTCGGCCGCGCCGTTGATGGCCTGGTGCAGGGTGGCGGCGTGGTCGCTGACGGCAATCGGCTGATAGCCGGTGATGCGCGCTTCCATAAGGCAACGATTGTCGCCGTCAGCCGATTTCTGGCTGTTGTTGTCGCTCAGGTGGACTTCGACTCGGGTGATGTGTTCGGCAAAGCGGCTGATGGCTGCGGTGACGACGGTTTGGACATGGTCATTCAGGCCAGCATGACGTTCGATGGTCTTATCGGTGTTGACATTGATTTGCATACACTGCTCCCGTTTGTTCATCAAAGCGTACCCGGTTCAGGGGGGACGCGATTCCATCTTACTCCTTTTGTTGCGGCTTGCCAGTTATTGAAGCTTAGCGTTTGCTTAAGCTGCCTTCGACCGCACTGCGCGCTCGGCGTGCGGAAAGCGGTCCATGCGCGACAGCACCGGGAACAGCACGCTCCACAGCCCGGTGACGGCCAGCGTGGCCATGCCGCCGAACACCACCGCGCGCGTCAGGCCGAACCAGCCGGCGGTGACGCCGGATTCGAACTCGCCCAGCTCGTTGGAGGCGCCGATGAACACCGAGTTGACGGCGCTGACGCGGCCGCGGATCTCGTCCGGCGTTTCGTACTGCACCAGCAGGTGCCGCACGTAGACGCTGATCATGTCGCCGGCGCCCATCAGGAGCAGCGCCAGCAGTGCCAGGATGAAACTGGTGGTCGAGCCCAGCAGCACGGTGCAGGCGCCGAACAGCGCCACGCCGCCGAACATCCACAGGCCGACGCGGCGCGTGATGGGGAAGAAGGCCAGCGCCACCGAGCACAGCGCGGCGCCCACGCCGGGCGCGGTGCGCAGCAAGCCCAGGCCGCTCGGCCCCACGTGCAGCACGTCCGCAGCCAGCGCCGGCAGCAGCGCGGTGGCGCCGCCGAACAGCACCGCGAACAGGTCCAGCGACATGGCGCCCAGCACGACCGGGCGCGACATCACGAAGCGCAAGCCCTCCAGCACGCTGTGCCAGCTGGCCGGTTCCTTGCTCACGGCCTGCGGCGCGGTCTTGGTCATGCACATCAGCGCCACCGACACCACCAGCAGCGCGGACGCGGCCAGGAAGACCGTCGTGGCGCCGTAGAAATACAGCAGGCCGCCCAGCGTGGGGCCGAGGATGACGGCGATGTGGAAGGTGGAGGAGCTGAGCGCCACTGCCTTGCTGAAATCCTCCGGCGGCACCATGTTGACCAGCACCGCCTGGGTGGCCGGCATCATGAAGGCGCGCGCGCTGCCGAACAGGGTCAGGATCAGGAACACCGGCCAGACGATGCCCAGGCCGGTCAAGGTAAAGCCCAGCAGCAGCAGGCCGCACAGCAGCTGTGCAGCCAGGCAGAAGGCAATGATGTTGCGGCGGTTGTAGCGGTCGGCCACGTGGCCGGCAGGCAGGATCAGCAGCAGGAAGGGGGCGAACTGCGCCAGGCCGATCAGGCCCAGGTCGTACAGGTTGCCGGTCAGGGCATAGACGTGCCAGCCGATGGCCACATGCTGCATCTGCACCGCCAGGGTGCCGAGCACGCGGGCCGACAGGTAAAAAGCGAAATTGCGGTGCTTGAGGACGGCGAAACCGTTGCTGGAAGAGGACATGGGGACAATGACAGGCTGGCTTAGCCCGTCATTGTGCCTGATGTCAGACAACTGCGCTTGCGGCGGGCCGGACCTTTACTTGGCCAGGTCGGCTTCGCTGGTGAAGGCGTCGGCGTAGAACTCGGTGTCCGGCAGGCCGCACTGCGCCACGAAGTCCCGCTTGGCGCTCTCGACCATGATGGGCGCGCCGCAGGAGTACACCTGGTAGCCGGACAGGTCGGGCAGGTCGGCCATCACGGCCTGGTGCACGAAGCCGGTGCGGCCGCTCCAGTTGTCCTGCGCTTCGGCGTTCGACACCACCGGCACGTAGCTGAAATTGGGCAGCTTGGCGGCCCACTCGCGGCACAGCGCGTCCATGTACAAGTCCTGCGGGCGGCGGCCGCCCCAGTACAAGGTCATGGCGCGCGTGGAGCCGGTGTGCACCAGGTGCTCGACGATGGCCTTGATCGGCGCGAAGCCGGTGCCCGAAGCCAGCAGCACCATTGGCTTGTCGCTGTCGTCGCGCACGAAGAAGGTGCCCAGCGGGCCTTCGAAGCGCAGGATGTCGCGTTCCTTCATGGTGGAGAACACCTGGTCGGTAAACAGGCCGCCCGGCATGTGGCGGATGTGCAGCGTGAGCGGGCCGTTGTCCGGCGCGGTGGCGATGCTGTAGCTGCGGCGCTTGCCGTCGCGCAGCAGGAATTCGATGTACTGGCCGGCGCGGTACTGCAGCGTTTCATTGGCCGGCAGCTGCAGCGAAATCACCACCACGTCCGGCGCCGCTTTCTCGATGGCGGACACGCGCGACGGCATTTTCTTGATCGGGAAGTCGCCGCTGCCGGCCACTTCGCGCGCCTCGATCACCAGATCGGCGTGCGGCATGGCGCAGCAGAACAGCGACATGCCGGCCGCTTCCTCTTCCGGCGTCAGCGCGCGGGCCTGGTGCGGCTTATGCGTTACGCTGCCGGAAACGACCTTGCCCTTGCACGAGCTGCAGGCGCCGTTCTTGCAGCCGTACGGCAGCCCGACGCCGGCGCGCATGGCCGCCGCCAGGACGGTTTCGTCCTCGTCGCAGGAGAATTGGTGGCCGCTGGGCTGAACAGTAATCTGGAAAGTCATACAATCCTTCAAATGAATATCTTGGAAACTAATATCTTGCACACTAAAAAACTCTCCCGCCCGCGCTTGCTGGTGCTGGGCTGCGGCGACGTCGGCATGCGGCTGCTGCCGCTGCTGCGCGCGCAATTCCGCGTGTTCGCCGTCACCAGCCAGCCGGAGCGCCGCGCCGAACTGCGCGCCGCCGGCGCCGTGCCGCTGGTGGCGAACCTGGACGATCCGGCCAGTTTGCGCCGCCTGAAGGGGCTGGCGCAGTATGTGGTGCACCTGGCGCCGCCGCCCGCCGAAGGCATGCTGGACCGGCGCACCCGCCATGTGGCCGCCATTTTACCCGACGCCGCGCGCGTGGTTTACATTAGCACCACCGGCGTTTACGGGGATTGCGGCGGCGCGTGGTTCGATGAAAGCCGGCCGGTGGCGCCGCACAATCCGCGCGCCCGGCGCCGCGTCGACGCGGAACAGGTGCTGCGGCGCTGGGCTGTGCGCGGCGGCGGCCGGCTGTCCATTCTGCGCGTGCCCGGCATCTATGCGTCCGACCGGCTGCCGCTCAAGCGGCTGGAGCTGGGCACGCCCGCGCTGCTGCAACAGGACGACGTCTACACCAACCATATCCACGCCGACGACCTGGCCCGCATCATTGCGCGCGCGCTGTTCAAGGGTAGGGCCAACCGGGTCTACCACGCTGTGGACGACAGCGACATGAAAATGGCCGAGTACTTCGATGCGGTGGCGGATGCGTTCAGGCTGCCGCGCCCGCCACGCCTGCCGCGCGCCGAACTGGCTGCGGCGGTCACGCCGGCTTTGCTGTCGTTCATGTCCGAATCGCGCCGCATGCGCAACACGCGCCTGAAAAGCGAGCTGGGCGTTCGTTTGCGCTATGCGCGCGTTGTGGATTGTCTACAACAGCTGCGCACAACTGGCGCAAGTGAAAGGCAAGCGTAAGAAAAAAGGGACATAATAAATAGATAAGTTTTTGGCAGGAGACGCCATGCATGCCATCCCGCAGCCCAGCAAGGAACAAGTTCGCGCTTATATGATGCAGCGTTGCCGGACGCAGTTGCCCCCGCCGGCGCCGGATGAAATCCGCCGGCAGCTGGGCTGGTGTTGGCAATGCGACAATGGCCGGCCTTGCCTTGTTTTCCCCTCTCCGCAGTTCACCTTCGTCCTCCCCGGCAACCTGGCCCAGCTCAGCGCCCTGTTGACCATGGAATGGCTGTTCCTGGCCGCCGGCTACAGCGTTGCACATTAACTATGTCTTTACCGGAAACGCGTTTTAACATTTCCTAGCACATCATGCAGCAGGGAAATCTATCTAATTCTCACTTTTTTCGTGTGAGATTGGCCTTTGGGCAATTAAAACGTGTATCATACGGCTTAGATGCTATAAAACATAGCAAATGCCCTATGTACGCTAGTGTCATTCTTGTACTTTTCCGGTAAATATTTTGTCAATGTGTCGTTTTTTTTCCAAGAAGACGACCCGAACCTGAACGAATCCGATGACGTCTCTTAAAGAAATTACTGCTTCGGCAACTTACAATCCGAACCGAGTCCTCGACGCAATTATTGAAAAATTGCAACTCAAGAACGATGCGGCCCTGTCGCGCGCGCTTGAGGTGGCTCCACCCGTGATCAGCAAGATCCGCCACAATACCCTGCCGATCGGCGCCACCATCCTGATCCGCATGCATGAGATCAGCGACTTCAGCATTCGCGAACTGCGCGAAATGATGGCAGCCTGATAACACGGCATGCAAAAAACAATGGCCCCCGCCTGTTGCCAGGAGGGGGCCATTTTTATTTGCGTTCCGGTTGTTACGCTTCAGGCGTGATGCGCGGGCGGACCGTGTACATTGCCGCGGGCTGCGGTGCCTGCTGCAGCTGCTGTTGGGTGGCGCCCGAGTAGGCTAGCGTGGCGCCGGAGTAGGCAGTCTTGCCGGTGGCCGCACCCGAATAGGCGGTTTTCGCCTGCACCGTGGCGCCCGAGTAGGCCACCGTGGCGCCGGAGTAGGCGGTCTTGCCGGCGGTGGCGCCCGAGTAGGCGGTTTTCGCCTGCACCGTGGCGCCGGAATCGGCCACCGTGGCGCCGGAATAGGCCACCGTGGCGCCGGAGTAGGCGGTCTTGCCGGTGGTGGCGCCGGAATAGGCAGTTTTCGCCTGTTGCGCGGTGGCGCCCGAATACGCTACCGTGGCGCCCGAGTAAGCGGTCTGGCCGGCGGTGGCGCCGGAGTAGGCCGTTTGCGCCTGCACGGTGGCGCCGGAGTAAGCGGTGTCTGCGCGCACATAATCTTCGCCGAACGTGGCTTCATACAGTTCCTTCATGCGCTCGCCCACCCGGTGGTGCGCTTCCACGTCATCCTCGCCGCGCAGGCCGATGTAGGGGAAATGGTGCAGGAAGTAGCCAAACACGGCCTGGCAATCCACCGCGTATTTCATGGTGTCGAGGATGTGGTAGTGCCAGAAGGTGTCCACGTCCATCAGCGGCGCGGTCTGCTCCTGCGGGAAGGTCTTCATCAAGTACAGGAAGCGGCGATATTCGAATTCCACGGCGTTGGCTTTTTGCAGCGACCAGCCCTCCCCGGATTCTTCGTGCATCAGCTTGACTTTGATGGGCTCCAGATCGAGGTCGGCAATGGCTTGGAAGCTTTCAGCAGAAATCATGAGTGACATCCTTTACTGAGTGGCATAGTTAGAGGTACGCGGTTTGTCTGGGCCGTGGCGGCGAGCGCATGGTCGTTCGGAGTTGGGAACGAGTGTTGATATGGGTCAACGAACCAAGTATATGCAAGTCAGTGCTGAATGCAAGTGCTGATTTTCTATCGTGCTCGGCAATTCCTATACAAGGAAGCGGAGGCCGGGCCGGCCCCCGCTTCACTAGCAAACTGCAAGTAAATCAAGTACTTGCGGCCAGGCGCGGCCGCTCGGTGTAGAACCTGGCGCTTGCCGCCGAGGCCACGCCGGAGTAGGCGGTTTGGGCGGCGACACCCGAGAAAGCGGCCTGCGCCGCCACACCGGAAAAGGCCGTTTCAGCGGCCACGCCGGAAAATGCCGCCTGGGCTGCGGCGCCCGAGAACGCCGTCTTTGCGGCCACGCCCGAGAATGCAGCCTGCGCGGCCACGCCCGAGAAGGCCGCCTGCTTGGCCGCGCCGCGTGCGTAGTCTTCGCCAAAAGTGGTTTCGTACAGTTCCTTCATGCGCTCGCCTACCCGGTGGTGCGCTTGCACGTCGTCCTCCCCGCGCAGGCCGATGTAGGGGAAGTGATGCAGGAAGTAGCCGAACACCGTGTCGCAGTCGGCCGCATATTTCATGGTGTCCAGGATGTGGTAGTGCCAGAAGGTATCGACGTCCACCAGCGGCGCGGTCTGTTCATGAGGAAACTTTTTCATCAGGATCAGGAAGCGGCGGTATTCAAACTCGATGGCGTTGGCACGGTCCAGCGTCCAGCCCTCGCCGGATTGCTCGTGCATCAGCTTGACCTTGATCGGTTCCAGGTCCAGGTCCGCAATAGCCTTGAAGTCGTCGTTCGAATTCATGTGGTCGTTCCTTTTCAAAGGTGGAGGGGTGTTGCAGGAACGATTCTGACCACTTGTGCCGGCTTGCTATTGAGAATTCTCAACCTTTTCTCGGGAAATTCCTATTCGCAACAGGAATGTCCTAGACGAATGTTCAGACGGTTCCGAGACGGTGCGGGAAGGCGGCGGCGCCATGGCTGACCGGCACGGTGACCAGCACGGTGGTGCCGGCGTTGGGCGCGCCGGTGATGGTGCAGGTGCCGCCCAGGATGCTGACGCGCTCCTCGATACCGACCAGGCCGAAGGAGCCGAACTTGTTGCGGCTGCGGTCGTGCAGTCCGACGCCATTGTCGCTGATGCTCATGCTGAGCACGCCGTCCTGGCGCCGCAGTTCCACCCGCACCAGGCTGGCGTGCGCGTGCTGCAGGATGTTGCTCAGGGATTCCTGCAGGATGCGGAAGTAGGCGATGGCGCACTTGTCGTCGATGCCCAGGTCGATGTCGGCGTTGTGTTCGATCAGCTCGCACACCAGGCCGCTGCGCTGGCGGAACTGGCCGATCTGCCATTCCACCGCCGCGCTCAGGCCCAGGTCCAGCACGTTCGGCCGCAAGTCATTGATGATCTGGCGCACGCTCTTGATGGTGTTGTCGATCTGCGCCAGCGTGCAGCGCGCGCGCTCGTGCAGGCGCGCGTGGCGGTGGCTGGTGCGGGTGGTCAGCACATCGGCCTCGATGCGCAGCGCCAGCAGATTTTGTCCCAGGTCGTCGTGGATTTCGCGCGCGATGCGCTTGCGCTCCTCTTCCTTGATTTGTTCGGCGTGCGCGGCCAGGCGGCGCAGCTTGTGGTGCGACAGCTGCAGCTTGGCCTGGCTCTCGCGCAGTTCGCGTGTCATGGCCTTGGCCATGCGGATGGCGCGCAGGCGCGACGAGGACAAGGTATGGAACAGCGCGTAGATCAGCATGGTGCCGGCAAAGCCGGTCAGCAGCGCCAGCCAGGGCAGGAATACGTCGACCCGCGAATACAGTGAGCTCATCGGCGCGGTGAATCGGGCCTGCCATTGGCGGCCGTTGAAGTCGATCGGCAGCACGCAGGTGATCAGGCGTTCGGTTGTGGCGCTGGCGCCGTCGGTGTCGGCACTGTCGTACAGCAGCGCGCCGCCGCTGGCCGGGCTGCCTTCGCTCACGTCCTGCAGTGTCAGGCGCGCGTTGCGCACCGGGATTTCGGCCAGCGCCTCGGACACCAGCCGGTGCACGCTGAAGCCTATGCCGACCGAGCCGACATAGGCGGCGCGCCGCTCGGATACGGTGTTGACCGGCATGTCCGGACGGTACACCGGCAGGCGCATGGCCAGCGCCTGGCGGTTGGGCAGGGTATCGAAGCCGATCGGCAGGCCGGAGGCGCTGAGCATGCCGGTGTCGCGCGACAGCGCCAGCGATTCCGCCACCGCTGGCCGTGCCGCGATATCGACGCCGAATTTCGCCTCCAGGCCGGCCATCGGTTCCATCAGCGACAGGATGGCCGCATCGCCCTGGCCGGCGTCGGGTTTCAGCACCAGTTCCGGGTAGCCGTCCACGCCGGGCCGTGCGCTGTCGCGCACGTGCTGCTCGAAGGCGGCGCGCTGGCCGGCCGGCACATGTTGAGCGAAATTAATACTGACGATGGCGGGAAAATTGCGGGGCAGGTCCAGCCCCCGCACGTAGCGGTGGAAATTTTCGCGCGTGATCGCGTCCGCCGACTGGAAGAAGCTGGCCGTGCCGCGCAGCACGTCGGTGTAGGCTTTGATGCCGGTGGCGATGTTGAATTGGCTGCTGCGTGCCTGAGTGCGGAAGCGTTCGCTCGCCTCGGCCTGCAGCGAGTTGGAGGTGAACGCATGCAGCGCCACGCCCACACCGAGCGAGAGCAGCAGTCCTGTCCACCACAATGGCTGGGTCGGGGAGAACAGTTTTTTTCTTGCGATCAAGGCGCGCATTTCCCCAGGCAGCTACATGAAAAAGTTGATTGAATATATAGACGGCCAATTGATTCCGTCAAGTACGTTCTATTGTATTTTCGGCCATCTGTTGCGCCGCCACGCAAAAAAGAACCGCCCGGAGGCGGTTCTCTAAACAGGTATGCAGTTGGTATTTATTTGGCGGACCAACCGTCTTTCAGGGTGACTATGCGGTTGAACACCGGCTTGCCCGGCTGGCTGTCGACCCGGTCGGCGACGAAATAACCGTGCCTTTCAAACTGGAAGCGCTGGTCGGGCGCGGTATCTTTCATGCCCGGCTCCAGGTAGGCGGTCACGGTTTCCAGGGCGTTCGGATTCAGCGCGGCCAGGAAATCCTTGCCGCCGGCGTCAGGCTGCGGGTCGGTGAACAGGCGGTCGTACAGGCGGACTTCGGCCTCCAGCGCGGTGGCCGCCGAGACCCAGTGGATGTTGCCCTTGACCTTGTAGGTGTCGGAACCCGGGGTGCCGGACTTGCTGTCCTCGAAGTACTTCACGCGCACGGCGGTGACCTTGCCGTTCTCGTCCTTGTCGTAGCCGGTGCATTCGGTCACGAAACCGTGGCGCAGGCGCACGCGGCTGCCGGGCTGGTCGCCGATCGGCGGGTAGTAGCGGAAATAGCCCTTGCTCGGCGCTTCCATGAAGTCCTCTTCCTCGATCCACAGCTCGCGCGTGAAGGGGAAGGTGCGCACGCCCATCTCCGGGTGGTGCGGATGGACCGGCGAAGTGCAGGCTTCGCTTTGGCCGTCAGGATAGTTTTCCACGATCAGCTTGAGCGGGCGCAGCACGGCGGTGGCGCGCGGCGCTTTCGGGTCCAGGTCTTCGCGCAGGCAGCCTTCCAGCGTGCTCATGTCGATCCAGCCGTCCGACTTGGTCACGCCGATGCGCTCGCAGAACAGCTGGATCGCTTCCGGCGTGTAGCCGCGGCGGCGCAGGCCGACGATGGTGGGCATGCGCGGATCGTCCCAGCCGGTCACCACTTTTTCGTCCACCAGCTGGCGCAGCTTGCGCTTGGAAGTGATCACGTAGGTCAGGTTCAGGCGCGAGAATTCATACTGCTTCGGCACCGGCAGCTTGAAGAAGCCGCCCGCCGACAGGGTTTCCAGCAGCCAGTCGTAGAACGGGCGGTGGTCCTGGAATTCCAGCGTGCAGACCGAATGGGTGATGTTTTCCAGCGCGTCCGAAATCGGGTGCGTGTAGTCGTACATCGGGTAGATGCACCAGGCGTCGCCGGTGCGCACGTGATGCTCGTGGCGGATGCGGTAGATCGCCGGATCGCGCATATTCATGTTCGGCGAGGACATCGCGTCTTCGCTGATCTTGGCGCGCAGGATGTGCTCGCCATTCGCGTACTTGCCGGCCTTCATGTCGCGGAACATCTGCAGCGATTCGGCGCGCGGGCGGTCGCGGAACGGCGAGTTCTTGCCGGGGGTGTTGAAATTGCCCCGGTTGGCCGCCATGTCGTCGGCGCTCTGGCTGTCCACGTAGGCGTAGCCTTGCTCGATCAGGTATTCGGCCATGGCATACAGCTGGTCGAAGTAGTCCGACGCGTGGTGCAAATGGTGCTCGACGCCGGACGGGCCTTGCCAGTCCCAGCTGAAGCCCAGCCATTGCACGCTGTCCTTGATGGTGTCGACGTATTCCTGTTCTTCTTTTTCCGGATTGGTGTCGTCGAAGCGCAGGTGGCAGCGGCCGTTGTAGTCGCGCGCCAGGCCGAAATTCAGGCAGATCGATTTGGCGTGGCCGACGTGCAGGTAGCCGTTCGGCTCCGGCGGGAAGCGCGTGATGACGCCCGGCAGGCCGTCACGGGCGTGCGCGCCGGAAGCCAGGTCGGCTTCGATGATGGCGCGCAGGAAGTTGGACGGCAATGCCGGTGCGGCAGGGGCGGTATTTTTTTTGTCGTTGCTCATGTAAGCGGCAGGGAAAAGGGGGCTAATTCCAGGCATTTTACCGTACCGAAGCGGCCCGGCGGGACGGCGGATGCTTTTCTATAGGATAATTCGTCTTTGCATCACGGCATACAACCCTACGGAGTTTCCCAAATGGAAAATTTATATAACGTGCTGGGTGTGGCGCCTAACGCCTCTGACGAGGAAATCAAGAAGGTTTACCGGTCGCTGGCCATGCGCTACCACCCGGACCGCAATCCCGCCCCCGGGGCCGAAGTGCGCTTCAAGGCCATCACCAAGGCCTACGAAATCCTGTCGGACCCGGTCAAGCGCGAGGAATACAACCAAAGCGTGAACCACCGCATCATTATCGACCCGGAAGCCGAAGCTTACCAGCTATGGCGTTCCGTGTTCGGCCTGCACGGCGTGAACCTGCCGGCAGCGTAGTCTAGAAAAGAGAACAACATGAGCAGAAGAGTACATCCCGAATTCGCCTACCAGTCGCGTGAGCTGGAAGGCCAGATCGAAGGCATCCTGGGCGACCCGCCCGACCACAAGAACTACAAGATGATGCTGAACGCGCTGATGTCGGAGTACGCCGGCGGCGGCGGCATCGAGGACGTCAACATGATGGCGTTCGCGCTGGTGGACGTGATCAAGTTCGACAACCCGAAAGCGCTGCTGGCCGAAGCGCAGGACTATGAAGAGGGCGACCCGGCGCGCGTGTTCGCGCTGGTGTCGGCCGCCGACGGCGAACCGGCCAGGATGCTGGCCGCCATCGAACAGAATTTCCCGGACATCGGCCGCCAGGCCATTATCACGGCCTGCCTGCACAAGCACCCGCGCCTGTGGGACGACGACGATACCTCGCTCGAGCAGCTGGCGGCCGGCGATGACGGCGACGACCAGGACGATTACGACGAAGCAGGCGAAGCCACCGACGACTTCGCCCAGATGTTCGACCAGGAAGGAGACCGCTGATGACTGACAACGCATCCAACAGCAACCTGCCCGCGCTGAGCAAGCAGGTGACCGAACTGGTGCTGGCCGGCTCGCTGGGCCACGCCGAGCAAGCCTTTGCCGAAGCGGCCGACCAGTTCGGCGACTACGCGGTGACCGAGGTGCTCAACGCCATCCCGCCGCAAGTGACCGCGCTGCACCTGGCCGGCTTCGACGGTGGCAAGATGTCGCTGGCAACCCTGCTGGTGCCGCCCAAGGCCTGGGCCGACAGCCTGGCCTTCTTCGCCGCCACCTTTCCCGACGACCTGATCGAAGACGACCCGGAGCGCCTGGCCGAGCAGCTGTTCGCCCACATCCACGGTGTGGTGTTCTCCACCGAGGACGAAGCGCGCCGCGAAGAGCTGCTGCAGGCGGCATCGGCCACCGACCATGGCTGCACCGCATTCGCCGTGCTGTTCTCGATGGCGCCCAAGGAAATCCTGGAAGTGGCCGGCGAGATTATCTCGAAAGGTCCCTACGTGAGCGGCCTGACCTCGGCCGACAATGACGTGGTGCCGCTGGCCGTGGCGCTGGCGCAAGCCAGCGAAGACGGCTGGGACCGCGCGCTGTTCGAGCTGTTCCCGGACTTCCGCCACAGCGCCGACCTGGCCGACGCCGAGTTCAGCGATGACCCGGACGACGAGCCGAAGTTCCTGCAGCGCAGCACCAAGGAACTGCTGTACCGCCTGCGCAAGCAAGTGCCGAGCACCCGCAGCGCACCGAAAGCGGCCAGCACGCGCCGTTCCATCGGCACGGGGATCTTCTCCTGATGCTGCCGGCTTTAGTCAAGGAAAGCCTGCCGCGCCTGGTGCGCGCCATCAAGCTGCTGCCGGGCGACGGCCGCCCGGACGCGGCGGTCATCCTGGCCGACGAGTTGACCGGCATCACCGCCATGGTGGCCGAGAAATTCACCAACGACCGCACCGCCGACGGCATCGCGCGCGCGCTGCAGCTGGCGGTGGGCGGCGTGTCGCTGGGGCTGGAGCAGGTGCTGAGCGTGGACAGCGACGCGGCGGCGCTGGATTTCCTGGTCGATAACGGCGCCGAGGCGGCCTTCCAGGCCGGTTTCCGCCTGATCAAGGACCTGGCCGCCATGCCGGAGGACTCGCTGGTGGGCGAATACGACCAGGACCCGGTGTATGCCCAAAGGCGCTTGCGCGACTTGTTTGTCGATATCTGCCTGGCCGACCCGAACCAGAACTGGAACGGGCATGAGCGCTACCAGGTGCTGCTCAAGCAGCGCAAGGAAGTGCAGGCCATCGTACGCCTGGCGGGCTGGCTGCGCCGCCACCACGACAACGGCCCGGTGACGGACACCGACCTGAACGCCGAAGGCGTGATCGCACTGGCCATCATCTTTGCGGTGGAAGGCGGCGGGCGCATCGTGGCGCGCACCGGGCAGAAGGAGTTCGAACGCTTCGTCAAGGCGGTGCGCAAGGCCAAGCCGGACTTCGAGGCGGGCTGGGCCGCACTGGTGGCCAAGGTGCCGGTGCAGCACCACGCGGTGCTGCTGGACCGCATTGCCGTCTACCGCAGCAATTGCACGGTGCTGCAGCATATCCCGGGCCGCACCGCCATGAAGACCCTGTTCGCCGAGCTGGAGAATTACGCCGGCTCCGAACTCGAAGCCGACTACGGCTAGGCCATGAGCTTGCGCCTGCACCGCCGCAGTGCCGGCTGCCGTCCTGCGGTGGCTAGGCGGACGCGGGCGCAGGCAAGCGCGCTGGCCCTGGCGCGGTTGCTTGCCGTGATGCTGGCGCTGGCGCCCGCGGCCACGCCCGCGCAGGCAGCTCCCGTCCCTGCCGCGCCCGCCCCAGCGGTGCAAACCGTGCGCCACCAGACCCCGCAGAACAACTTCGACGCCAGCCTGTTGCGCATGCTGGCACTGGCGCTCGACAAGGCGCCCGGCGCCTATGCGCTGGAGCAGTGGGGCGGCCGGATGGAGCGCGGCCGCTCGGTGCAGGAAGTCATGCTCGGGCGCAATCTCGACGTGCTGTGGGCGGTGACCACGCGCGAGCGCGAGCGGCAGATGCGGCCGGTGCGCATACCGCTGGACAAGGGATTGTCCGGCTGGCGCCTCGCCCTGATCATGCAGCAGCACAGCGCCCGTTTCTCCGCCGTGCGCCGGCTGGACGACTTGGCCGACTTCACGGCGGGACAGGGCTACGGCTGGGCAGAGGGCCAGATCTGGCGCGCCAACGGATTGCCGGTGGTGACCGGCAACAGCAGCGAAAGCCTGCACGCCATGCTGGCCGCCGGCCGCTTCGACTATTTCCCGCGCGCGCTGGGCGAAGCGGTGCGCGAGTCCGACCAGTTCGCCGCCCGCGGCATCGTGGCCGCGCCGGGCTTCGTGCTGCACATGCAGTCGGCGGTCTATTTCTTCGTCAACAACAACAACCACGCACTGGCCGCCGCGATCGAGCAGGGCTTGCGCAGCGCGATGCAGGACGGCTCCTTCGACAAGCTGTTCCGCGAGCTGAACGACAGCGCCATCGAGCGCGCCAGGCTGGCGCAGCGGCACGTGATCGAGCTGGCCAATCCCGAACTTCCGCCGGAAACCCCGCTGGCCGACAAAAGCCTGTGGTTTGTGCCGGAGCGCGTCCGCAGCGAGGCCGCTAACGAGGTTCGGCCTCCTCGGCAGCGGCCCGCGCCAGTGCAATGAAGCCCTGCACCAGCGCGCCGTGCGCGTCCTTGCGCTGTGCCAGCGAGAGCACGGTGCTGGCGTCCGGGCCGGCCAGCGGCCGGTAGCAGGCCCCTTCCATGTGGATGCTGTCGAATGAACCCGGCAGCACCGTGATGCCGCAGCCGGCCGCCACCAGTCCGATCATGGTGGAGGCTTCGCCCGCTTCCATCGCGATGTCCGGCGTGAATCCCGCCTCCTTGCACAGCCGGTGAATCTGCGGGTAAATGCCGGTGCCGGCCGTTTTCGGGTACATGATGAACGGCTGGCCCTGCAGGTCGCGGATCGCCACCTTCTCCTTGAGCGCCAGCGGCGAGCCCTCCGGCAACACGGCGATCAGCGGGTCGTGCCGCAGCACCGTGAGGCTGACCGCGTCCGGCAGCGCCGTTTCCGGCGGACGCACGAAACCCAGGTCCAGTTCGCGGTTTTCCAGCATGGCAATCTGCGGCAGCGTGGCCAGTTCGCGCAGGGTCAGCAGCACGTCCGGGTAACGCGCCCGGTAGCGGTTGATGACAGTGGCGAACAGCGGCGTGAAGGGCGTGGAGAAGGTGAAGCCGATGCGCAGCTCGCCCGCCTCGCCGCGCTGGGCCCGGCGCGCCGTCAGCTTGGCTTGCTCGGACAGCGCCAGCACGCGGCGCGCGTCATCCAGGAACAATTTTCCGGCCTCTGTCAGCCGCACCCAGCGCTTGGAGCGCTCCAGCAGCTGCGCGCCCACCTCGGCTTCCAGGGCCTGGATCTGCTGGCTCAGCGGTGGCTGGCCGATGTGCAGCCGCTCGGCCGCACGCGTAAAACTCAGCTCTTCGGCGACGGCGATGAAGTAGCGCAGGTGGCGTAATTCCATGATTGTTATCTGTTTTAAGTATTACTAACGTCTTAAATATATATTGGACAGTAATACAGCGCAATCCTAAGATGATGCCATCATTCATCAGCCAGGCCATCATCATGGGCATCGCAGCAGGCTCTCCCACGTTTAAACGCACCAACCGCGCGCTGTTCTTCAGCGGCTTCTCCTGTTTCGCCCTGCTGTACAGCGTGCAGCCGCTGATGCCCCTGCTGGGGCGCGAGTTCGCGCTGACAGCGGCGCAAAGCAGCCTGGCCTTGTCGGTCTCGACCGCCGCGCTGGCGGTGTCGCTTCTGCTGTCGAGCCTGCTGTCCGACCGCATCGGCCGCAAGCCGCTGATGGGCGCGGCGCTCACCATCGCCGCGCTGATGACGGTGTTGTGCGCGGTGGCGCAGAACTATGGCCAGTTCCTGGTCATGCGCGCGCTGCTCGGCTTCGCGCTGGGCGGCATGCCGGCCGTGGCCATGACGTACCTGAGCGAGGAAATCGAACCCGGCTCGCTGGGCCTGTCGATGGGCTTGCTCATTGGCGGCAACGCCTTTGGCGGCATGGCCGGGCGCATCCTGGTGTCGGTGATGAGCGACTTCTTTTCCTGGCGCGTGGCGATGGCGGCCATGGGGGTGGCCGGCCTGCTGGCGGCGGCCGAGTTCTACCGCAGCCTGCCGCGCTCGCGCAACTTCCGCCCCGCCGAGGGCGGCCTGGCCGAGCTGGGCAACGGCCTGCGCCGCCAGTTCACCGACGACGGCATGTCTTGGCTGTTCGGCATGGGTTTCCTGCTGATGGGCTGCATGGTCAGCGCCTACAACTTCATCGGCTTCCGCCTGCTGGGCGAGCCGTTCGGCCTGCGCCAGAGCGTGGTCGGGGCAATTTCCCTGTTCTACCTGTTGGGCATGTTCAGCTCGGTGTGGGCCGGCCGCCTGGCCGACAAGCTGGGCCGCCGCCGGGTGCTGTGGTGGCTGCTGCTGGCCATGCTGGGCGGCATGCTGGCCACGCTGAGCGGCCAGCTGGTGCTGATGTTCGCGGGCCTGGCGCTGTTCACCTTCTGCTTTTTCGCCTCGCATTCGGTGACCAGCAGCTGGGTGGGGCGCCGCGCGCAGTCGGCCTCAGCGATGGCCTCGGCGCTGTATCTGTTCTTCTACTACCTCGGCTCGGCCGTGATCGGCTGGCTGGCGGGTGTCGCCTGGGGCCTGGCGGGCTGGGCCGGCGTGATCGGCCTGCTGGGCAGCGCCCTGGCGGGGGCCTTGCTGATCGCCCTGCGCCTGCGCAATTTGGCGCCGGCCGCGCCCGCAGGACCGGCCCAGCTGGCGGCGGCCTGATGGCGGCTTGAAGGCGGCTTGATGGCTGCAGATGGCGGCCGGGGGCAGGCCGGCGCCGTCAGGGGCAGTTGCTGTAGCGCGGCCCGCTGTTGCCGCCCACGCCCCCACCGCTGCTGGGGTCTGCCATGCTGATGCAATAAGTGCCCTGCGCAGTGCGGATCTGGTAGACACGGGTGCGCGCGCCGGGCGCCGAAATCTCCGACACCTTGGCCGCCTCGTACCACTTCGGCTTGACGGCCTGGTGCGCGGCCTCGAAGGCGGCGTCGATTTTCCCTCTTATCGTATCCTTGGCAGGCGGCAGCGGCGCCAGCTTGCCCTGGCGCAGTTCGTTGTCCACTTTCCCCGCGTTGTACAAGGTCAGCCGCAGCAATTCGGCTGCGGGCATGGGCGGCGCTGCCGGCTGAGCCGACAGGTCGCCGATAACCGGTTCGCTGCCCGCAGCCGGGGCGGACGGCAAGGCCGCCGGCACGGTGTCGGCCGTGACGGTGACCGGCTGCGCCGCCGTGCTTGCCTCGCTGCTGGCGGCAGCGCTGGCTGGCACTGGCCGGAGCGGCACGGCGATGGCGCCCGGCGCCCGGCTGCTTGCCGCATGCGCCGGCACGGTGCCGGGGACATGCCTGGCCTTGGGCGCGGCGGGCAGTATCCACGTGATGGCCTCACGGTCCGCGCTGCGTACCGGACTGACGGCATGCTGGCGCGCGAGCAGGGCGGCCAGCAGCGCCACGTGCAAAAGCGTGGTCAGCAGCAGGGCGGGGCGGGAGCGCGTCATGCGGCGTGCGCCACGCTGCTATTTTTCACGCGGGCATTCCTTGATGCGGTATGGCGACCCGTCCGCCGGATGGTAGACGCAGTAGCGGCCGCCGGCGTTCTTCACTTCATACACGCGGTCGCCACCCATGCTGGTCATGGGCACGGCCAGTTCGCGGATTTGCGGCGCGTGGTACCACTTGCGGGAGGCGATGCTGGCCTTGTCGAAGGTTTGATCCAGCTTCTCCTGGCGCAGGCTGTCCGCGCGCAGCGGGAGGGGCTGGCCGTTGCGCAGTTGCTTGTCGATGCTGCCGGCCTGCTGGCGCGCCATGCGCAGCAGCTCGTCGGCTGCGGGCGCAGCTTCAGCGGCAAGTGCGGCGGCACGCGGGGCGGCAGCCTCGGCCTGGAGCGCTGGCGTCGCGCTACCGGCGGCAGGCGTGGCGGACACGATGGCGGCGGGGGCGGATTCGGCGCCTGCCGCATGGCCGCGCGGCGCGGCAGCGGGCTGCCTGGGCGGCGCCTCGGCCGGCGGCAAGGCGGCGGGCAGGGTGGGCAGCGCAGGCAGTGCGCGCAGCCACACCAACGCTGGCCGGTCCTGGTCCGGCGTACCGGGGACGTGCGGCGCAGGGCGCGCCAGCGCCGCCCAGAGCAGCGCCAGATGCAGCGCCGCCGTCAGCAGCAGGCCGGACTTGTCGCGAGGTAATCTTGTCATTTTTAAAATGTAACGCGGCCAGCGCCGAGCTTACCATAAATGTAACAAGTGCTTACACCTTCGGTGGGGCGGCGGCTTGAGGCCGCTCAAGCGCAGGACGGCAACTTTAGGCTGAGTTCGCTGTCCAAAGCGGACAGGCACCGTGCCTGCTCACCGCAAGGAGGAGACCATGCTGCAAGAGTATGAAATACGGCAACGATTCATTCGGGTGGGACGCGCCATCGGCGAGGCGGCGCAAGCGTGTTCGGCGGAACGCAACCTGCCCGGCGAGCTGCGCGACTGCATCCACAAGCTGGACCGGCAAGCCGACGCCGCCCACCAGGTGCTGGAACCGTACGACGTGACGCGCTTGCGCAAGATGGTTGATGCGCTGGAAGTGCTGGGCGAGCGCGCACAGCGCGTGTGCCGCAATATGCCGGCGCTGACGGCGCAGATGCGCAGCGCGGTCCAGCATGTGCATGACGAGCTGGCTGAGCTCAAGCACGATCTGCGCTGAGCTCGGGCGCGGCGCTGCGGCGCTTCGTGCTGGCGGCGGGCACTGGGCGCGCCCGCTGACCCGCCCAGCGGCCGGCCGGCGAGGGCGCCGCCCCGCGTTACAGCACGCCTTTGCCTTTGAGCGAGCCGATCTCTTCGGCGCTGCGTCCCAGCAGTTCGCGCAGCACCTCGTCGGTGTGCTGGCCCAGCAGCGGCGGGGCGCTGCCGCCGTCGGTGGGCGTGGCGGACAGCCGCATCGGGCTGCGCACCAGCTTCACCTTGCCGGCGGTCGGATGCGGCGCTTCCGTCACCATGCCGCGCGCCTGCACCTGGGGATTCCGGTACACGTCGCCGATGTCGTTGATCGGACCGCAGGGCACGCCCACCGCCTCCAGCTGTTCTATCCACTCGGCGCGCGACCTGGTTTTCACCATCTCGGCCAGGATGGGCACCAGCTCGTCGCGGTTTTGCACGCGCAGCGGGTTGGTGGCGTAGCGTTCGTGAAGCGCCAGCTCGGGGCGCCCGCCCGCTTCGACGAACTTCTGGTACTGGCCGTCGTTGCCGGTGGCGACGATGATGTAGCCGTCGCTGCAGGCGAAGGTCTGGTAGGGCACGATGTTGGGATGCGCGTTGCCCCAGCGCTTGGGCGCCTTGCCGCTGTTTAGGTAGTTGCTGCCCATATTGGCCAGCATGGCCACTTGCACGTCCAGCAGCGCCATGTCGATGTACTGGCCTTCGCCGCTGCGGTCGCGGTGCATCAGCGCGGCCTGGATGGCGATGGTGGCATACATGCCGGTCATCAGGTCCACCAGCGCCACGCCGGCCTTCTGCGGGCCGCCGCCGGGCAGGTCGTCGCGCTCGCCGGTCACCGACATCAGCCCGCCCATGCCCTGGATCAGGAAGTCGTAGCCGGCGCGGTGCGCGTAGGGGCCGTCCTGGCCGAAGCCGGTCACCGAGCAGTACACCAGGTCCGGCTTGACCGCCTTTAGCGACTCGTAGTCCAGGCCGTAGCGTTTCAGCTGGCCCACCTTGTAGTTTTCCAGCACCACGTCCGACTGCGCCGCCAGTTCGCGGATCAGCCGCTGGCCTTCGGCGCTGGCGATGTCCACGGTCACCGAGCGCTTGCCGCGGTTGGCGGCCAGGTAGTAGGCCGCTTCGGTGGTGTCGCGGCCGTCCGCGTCGCGCGCGTAGGGCGGGCCCCAGGCGCGGGTGTCGTCGCCGCTGCCGGGACGCTCGATCTTGATCACGTCCGCGCCCAGGTCGGCCAGGTTCTGCGAGCACCAGGGGCCGGCCAGTACGCGGCTCAGGTCCAGTACGCGGATGTGGCCCAGGGCCTTGTTCACGGTCATCACTTCCACCTCGTCGCAGTTAGCAAGAGCGCCAGCTTAACGTCTTGTGGTATGTTTTGAATACAAGAGAAGCGACATGCGTTTTCAACATCAACCAGGGCATGCAAAGAGGAATCCATGTGGCCTTACCCTAAAGTTCTCGCCCACCGGGGCGGCGGCACGCTGGCGCCGGAAAACACCATCGCGGCGCTGCGCTGCGGCCTGGCCTATGGCTACAAGGCGGTGGAGTTCGACGTGATGCTGTCCAAGGACGGCATCGGCGTAGTCATGCACGACCCGGATTTCGGCCGCACCGTGGCCGGGGAGGGCAACGTGGCGCGCACCGCGGCGTCCGACCTGGTGCGCAAGGACGCCGGCGCCTGGTTCGGGCCGCAGTTCGCCGGCGAGACCGTGCCGCTGTTTACCGAATACATCGACTACTGCCGCTCGCAGGGCATCTGGATGAATATCGAGATCAAGCCGGTGCCGGGCTTCGAGCCAGAGACCGGGCGCTGGGTGGCGCAAAAAACCCGCGCCCGCTTCAGCCAGGAGCTGCGTGCCGGCGAGCTGAAGAGCGTGCCGCTGCTGTCCTCCTTCAGCATGGCCGCGCTGGCCGCCGCGCGCCAGGCCGCGCCGGAGGTGCCGCGCGCCTGCCTGTTCGACACCATTCCAGGCGACTGGCGCGAACAGGCCGCCGCACTGGAGGCGGTGGCCATCCATACCAACCACACGCACCTCACGCCCGAACTGGCGCAGGCCGTGAAGGCGGCCGGCTACGGCTTGTTCTGCTATACCGTCAACACGCCCGGGCGCGCCAGCGAGATCCTGGGCTGGGGCGTGGACGGCTTTTGCACCGACCGCGTCGACCTGATCGGCGCGGGCTTTGCCTGAAGCCGGTTTCATATAAAAATCCAATCCCCGTTTGTGAGTATTGGTGAGTTTCCTGCGCACCACAGCCACTAAGCTGATTGCATGTGGCAGGAGGCTGGCATGGGCACTGTGGAAGAAAGTCAGCAAGCCGAGCTGGTATGCCGGCTGTTCGAAGCGGCCGTCGAGCCGCAGCGCTGGCAGGGCGTCAGCGCGCAGATCGCGCAGGCCTTCGATGCCGGCAGCGGCGCCCTGATGGTGCTGCGGCCGCGCGCCGCCGCCACGCTGCTCGACGCCACCGGCAACTTCGCCGGTGCGCCGGCGCTGGCCTACCAGCAGCATTACCGACGGTGCGACGTGTGGACCGAGTCGGCCTGCCTGGCGGCGCACCGCGGCGCGCGCATCGGCGCCGAACTGGTGCCGGAGCGCGCTTTCCAGCGCACCGAGTTTTACGCCGATTTTTGCCGCCCGGCCGGCATCTACCACGCGCTCGGTTGCGTGGTGCAGTTGCCGGATGACGAACTCGGCCTGCTGGCCGTACACCGTGCGCGCGCGCAGCGCGCCTTCACGCAGCAGGACAAGCAGCGCCTGGCCCGGCTGGTGCCCTATTTCGAACGGGCGCTGGCCTTGCGCGCCACGGTGCGCCAGGCCGGCCTGCCGGAACAGTGCAGCATGGCCGCGCTCGACTGCATCGGCGCCGCCGTGTTCCTGCTCGACGCGCAAATGCGTCTGCTGCACGCCAACGCCGCCGCCGCCGCGCTGCTGGGGCGCGACAGCGCCTTGCGCCTGTGCGGTGGCATCTTGCTGCAGGACGGGGCCGCCGGCGCGCAGTCGCTGGCGCGCGCAGTGCAGGCCGCCTTCGATCCGCTGCGCTGCGCCGGCCCGGTGTCGCTGCAGGTGGCGCGGCGCCGCGGCCCACCGCTGCTGCTGGCCGTGGCGCCCTATCTGCCGCCGGCCGGCCTGCCGTGGCGCCAGCCCTGCGCCATCGTCATGGCCTGCGAGCCGGGCGCGCAGCGCCTGTCGCGGACGGTGCTGGGCCAGCTGTTCGGCCTGACGCCGGCCGAGGCCGGCGTGGCGCAGGCGCTGGCGCACGGCGAAGCGCTGGACGGCATCGCCGGCGCGCTGGAAATCAGCCCCCACACCGTGAAAACCCATTTGCAGCACCTGTTCCGCAAGACCGGCACCCGGCGCCAGGGCGAGCTGGTGGCGGTCCTGCACGGCTCGCCCGCCGGGCTGCTGCGCAACGCCGCCGTGCCGGATGCGCTCTCATCCGTTTAGCCGATGCCGGGCGGCGGGGCGCGGCCTAGACTGGGTTGGCAGTCTGGTCCACAACAGGGGAATAATATGAACAAGATGACGAACCACAAGATGTTGAACCGCATGGCGGGGCTGCTGCTGGCCGCTGCCGCGTGGGGCGCGGGGGCGCAGGCGCTGCCCGGCGGCGAGCGCGTAACGGTGCCTGGTCCGCTGCTCAAAATCGAACTGCCCGCCAAGCCTTACCGGATGGACCGCGACCGCTTCGAGGAACTGCGCGGCGCCTATCAGCTGTCCAACGGCCAGACCTTGTACCTGACCCGCAGCGGCTACACCATGTACGCCGAAATCGACCGGCAGGGCCAACATCCGGTGATCGCCTCCGGCCGCAGCGCCTTCGTGGCCACCGACCTCAAGCTCAAGGTGCGGATCGACTGGAAGGACGACGGTTCGGTGGGCGGGGAAGTGGTGATGGTGGTGCCGCACCGCGACCTGGCCAGCGGCGCGGTGACGGACGTGCTGGTGGCGCTGGCCATGGACTAGCGCCATTAGAAGCGCTCGAAGCTGCCCTGGTCCGGTTCCCAGTCGGCCGCCTGCAGCGGCGCGCCCTGCACTGCGCGCAGGCGCGGGCCGTGCCCTGCCGCCGGCGACTGGCGCGCATGGCGGGCCGGCTTGCGCGCGGCGGGCTTGCCGTGGCCGGTGTTGAAAAAACCCATGGTGCTTTGCAAGTCCTCGGCCTGGGCGCTCATTTCCTCGGCGGTGGCGGCCAGCTGTTCCGAACCGGCGGCGTTTTGCTGGGTGGCCTGGCTGAGCTGGCTGACCGCCGAATTGATCTGTGCCAGCCCGGTCGACTGCTCTTCGGAGGCGGCGGCAATCTCCTGCACCAGCCCCGAAGTGCGCTGGATGTTGGGCACCATCTGGTTCAGCAGCTTGCCGGCCCGCTCGGCCAGGTCCACGCTGCTGCCGGCCACCTCGCCGATTTCCTGCGCCGCGATTTGCGAGCGCTCGGCCAGCTTGCGCACCTCGGCCGCCACCACGGCGAAGCCCTTGCCGTGCTCGCCCGCGCGCGCCGCCTCGATGGCCGCGTTCAGCGCCAGCAGATTGGTCTGGTAGGCGATGTCGTCGATGATGACGATCTTGCGGGCAATCTGGCGCATGGCGTCGACCGTGCCGCCCACCGCGTTGCCGCCTTCCACCGCTTCGGCGGCCGCCTGGCTGGCCATGCCGTCGGTGACGCGGGCGTTTTCCGTGTTCTGCGCCACCGAGGCCGTCATCTGCTCGACCGAGGCGCTGGTTTCCTCCACGCTGGCGGCCTGCTCGGTGGCCGCCTGCGACAGCGATTGCGCGGTGCCGCTGACCTGTTCCGAGGCGCTGGCCAGCGCGTCGGCGCTGCTGTTGACCCGGCCGACCACGTCGGCCAGGCGTTCGACCATGTTTTTCATGCTGTAAAGCAGGCTGCCCTGGTCGCCGGCCCGGGTTTCGATCTGCACCGTCAGGTCGCCCTCGGCCACCCGGTTGACCACGCCGGCCGCGTAGCCGGGGTCGCCGCCCAGCTGCTTCAGCGTGTTGCGCAGGATGAGAATGCCCAGCGCCGCCACCAGCAGCGCCGCCCCTCCGAAGATGATGGCCATATTGCGCTGCGAGGCGGCGATCGCCTGCGCGGTCTCGGCGTTGGCCTGCTCGGCCACCTTGACGTTGAGATTGACCAGCTTGTCCAGCGCGGCCTGCACGGCGGCCACGTGCGGCGCCACGTCGTTGGCGGCCTGGGTGAATTCGTCCGTTGCCAGCTTGATGCCGGCCGGGTCGCCGCCACGGGCCAGCCGGTCGGCCGCGGCGATCACGCGCTCGCCGCCCTTCAGGCGCAAGTCCCAGGCCGCCAGGAATTCCTTGTACAGCACCGCTTCCTCGGCGGTCTGCGGCAGCGGGTCGTAGATCTTGCGGCCGGCCGCCACCTCGGCGAAGCCGGCCCGCATCACGTCGGCCTGGGCGGCGATTTTCGGCATGGTGGCGGGGTTTTCCAGCAGGCGGAACACCGTCAGCGCGCCGATGCGCACTTCCCGGTTGCCCAGCTTCATCTGGTACAGGCCGGCGATGGACGGCATGCGCACGTCGGCCACCTCGGCGAATCCGGCGCGGGCGCTGTTCAGGCCGGCCAGTCCGGCCGCGCCCACCAGCGCCACGGCCAGGATGGCCAGCAGCAGCAGCAAAATCAACTTAGTCCGAAGCAAGAGATTATTCAGCATGACAGCCTTTCGCAGGAGGTGGGGCGTACTGGGTGGATTTCAGTATAAGGAATATCGGGCCATGGGAGCGGGCGCTTTGTTGCCCTTGTCGCAAGACGGCAACGCCCGGCGGCCCGCCCCGGCGCCGCGCTCTGATTTCCCGGCCGCTACATCACGTATAATCAACCCTTTGCACCAGCCAGCAACTTAACCAATACGACATGAAATCATCTGAAATCCGCGAGAAGTTCCTTAAATTCTTCGAGTCCAAGGGTCACACGATCGTCCGTTCCAGCCCGCTGGTGCCAGGCAATGACCCCACCATGCTGCTGACCAACTCCGGCATGGTCCAGTTCAAGGACGTGTTCCTGGGCCTGGACAGCCGCCCGTATTCGCGCGCCACCACCGTGCAGCGCTGCGTGCGCGCCGGCGGCAAGCACAACGACCTGGAAAACGTCGGCTACACCGCGCGCCACCATACGTTCTTCGAAATGCTGGGTAACTTCAGCTTCGGCGACTACTTCAAGCGCGACGCCATCCAGTACGCCTGGGAACTGCTGACCAAGGTCTACCTGCTGCCGGCCGACAAGCTGACCGTCACCGTCTACATCGAGGACGACGAAGCCTACGACATCTGGGCCAACGAGATCGGCGTGCCGAAAGAGCGCATCATCCGCATCGGCGACAACAAGGGCGCGCGCTACGCCTCGGACAACTTCTGGCAGATGGCCGACGTTGGCCCGTGCGGCCCGTGCACCGAGATCTTCTACGACCACGGCGCCGACATCTGGGGCGGCCCGCCCGGCTCGCCCGACGAAGACGGCGACCGTTTCATCGAAATCTGGAACCTGGTGTTCATGCAGTTCAACCGCGACGAAGCGGGCGTGATGCACAAGCTGCCGAAGCCGTGCGTCGACACCGGCATGGGCATGGAGCGCCTGGCCGCCGTGCTGCAGCACGTGCACAGCAACTATGAAATCGACCTGTTCCAGGCCCTGATCAAGGCCGCCGCGCGCGAAACCGGCGCCACCGACCTGGAAAACAAATCGCTGCGCGTGATCGCCGACCACATCCGCGCCGCGTCCTTCCTGATCGTCGACGGCGTGATCCCGAGCTCGGAAGGCCACGGCTACGTGCTGCGCCGCATCATCCGCCGCGCGCTGCGCCACGGCCACAAGCTGGGCCAGACCAAGCCGTTCTTCTACAAGCTGGTGGCCGACCTGAACGCCGAGATGGGCACCGCCTATCCGGAGCTGAACGAAGCCGCCGCCCGCGTGGCCCAGGTGCTCAAGGCCGAGGAAGAGCGTTTCGGCGAAACGCTGGAACACGGCATGAAGATCCTGGAAGCGCAGCTGGCCAAGGACGGCAAGAAGCTGGACGGCGCCACCGCCTTCACGCTGTATGACACCTACGGCTTCCCGCTGGACCTGACCGCCGACATCTGCCGCGAACGCGAAGTGACGCTGGACGAGGCCGGCTTCCACGCCGCCATGGAGCAGCAGAAGAAGACCGCCAAGGCGGCCGGCAAGTTCAAGATGGCCGCCAACGTGGAATACACCGGCGCGAAGAACAAATTCGTCGGCTACGACCAGCTCAGCTTCGACTCGACAGTGGTGGCCCTGTACGCCAACGGCGCGCCGGTGCAGGAACTGAAGGCGGGCGAGCAGGGCATCGTGGTGCTGGACACCACGCCGTTCTACGCCGAATCGGGCGGCCAGGTGGGCGACCAGGGCGTGATCCTGAGCGCCGGCGCCAAGTTCGAGGTGGAAGACACGCTGAAGATCCAGGCCGACGTGTTCGGCCAGCACGGCGTGCTGGCCAGCGGCGCCCTGAAAGTGGGCGACGCCGTGTCGGCCCTGGTGGACGAAGAGAAGCGCGGCCGCACCATCCGCAACCACTCGGCCACCCACCTGATGCACAAGGCCCTGCGCGAAGTGCTGGGCGCGCACGTGGCGCAGAAGGGCTCGCTGGTCGATCCGGACAAGACCCGTTTCGACTTCAGCCACAACGCGCCGCTGACGGCGGAAGAGATCGCCAAGATCGAAACCATCGTCAACAAGGAAATCCTGGCCAACCACGCCACCCAGGCGCAGCACATGTCGTTTGACGACGCCGTCAAGCATGGCGCCATGGCGCTGTTCGGCGAGAAGTATGGCGACGAAGTGCGGGTGCTGGACATCGGCTCGTCGAAAGAGCTGTGTGGCGGCGTGCACGTACACAGCACCGGCGACATCGGCCTGTTCAAGATCATCGGCGAAGGCGGCGTTGCGGCCGGCATCCGCCGCGTGGAAGCGGTGACGGGCGAGGGCGCGCTGGCACTGGTGCAAGGCATGGCGCGCAAGCTGAACGAAGCGGCCGCCGCGCTGAAGGCCAACCCGGAAGAGCTGACCGCCAAGATTGTTGCGGTGCAGGACCACGTCAAGTCGCTGGAAAAGGAACTGGCCGCGCTGAAGTCGAAGCTGGCTTCCGGCCAGGGCGACGAACTGGCCACCCAGGCTGTGGAAGTCAAGGGCATCAAGGTGCTGGCGGCAACGCTGGAAGGGGCCGACGTGGCCACCCTGCGCGAGACCATGGACAAGCTGAAGGACAAGCTGAAGACCGCCGCCATCGTGCTGGCCAGCGTGGTTGACGGCAAGGTTTCCCTGATCGCCGGCGTGACCGCGGACGCCACCTCCAAGGTCAAGGCCGGTGAACTGGTGAACTTTGTTGCACAGCAAGTGGGCGGAAAAGGCGGCGGACGCCCCGATATGGCGCAGGCCGGCGGCACTGATGCTGCGGCGTTGCCGGGCGCTTTGGCGGGCGTTGCAGCATGGGTGGAACAGCGCGCCTGAGAGTGAAAAGCAAGTAAATTGGCGGCCCGCGCGCGAGTGCGGGCCGTTAACTTAATGACTTCTCTCGTTGTGAACTTGCAACGAGAGAGGAACTATTTTGGTGCACCGCGTCACAACTGCAGAATTGGAGTAGACTGTGCAGGACTGGTCAACCAATTTTGCGGGATTTTGATGAGCGCTACCCTAGTTGATACCGAAATCATGGAATTTCAAAAAGAACTCGACGCGCGGGGCTTGAACTGCCCGCTGCCGATTCTGAAGGCCAAGAAGGCCCTGGCCGAACTGCAGAGCGGCGAAGTGCTGCGCATCATGGCAACCGATCCCGGTTCCGTGCGCGACTTCCAGGCCTTTGCCAAACAGACCGGCAATGCGCTGCTGTCGCACGCGCAATACGGCACGGAATTCGTCTTTCTGATGCAACGCAAGTAAAAGTCCAGTAAGCTGTATTCTTTGAGCGGGGAGCCGGGCTGGCTTCCCCCGTCCGCAGGCTCTCCACGATCATGGGTGCAAGATGAAAATTAGACGTTTTCCACTACCAAAAAAACGCACGATCGTGCTTTAATTCAGCCTGGTGATTGAATTTCTCATATAATCTAGCCCACCTATCAGTTCACACTTTATTAATTTTCCCAAAGGCAGAGCTATGAAAGTCTTGGTACCCGTCAAACGCGTGGTCGACTACAACGTCAAGGTGCGCGTCAAATCCGACGGCACTGGCGTAGATATCGCCAATGTCAAAATGTCGATGAACCCGTTCGATGAGATCGCACTGGAAGAAGCGACCCGCCTGAAAGAAGCCGGCAAAGTCACCGAAGTGGTGGCCGTGTCCTGCGGCGTGGCCCAGTGCCAGGAAACCCTGCGCACCGGCATGGCCATCGGCGCCGACCGCGGCATCCTGGTGGAGACCGCGACCGAACTGGAACCGCTGGCGGTGGCCAAGCTGCTCAAAGCGCTGGTCGACAAGGAACAGCCGCAGCTGGTGATCCTGGGCAAACAGGCGATCGACGACGACTCCAACCAGACCGGCCAGATGCTGGCGGCCCTGCTGGGCTGGCCGCAAGCGACCTTCGCCTCGAAAGTGGTGCTGGAAGACGGCAAAGCGACCGTGACGCGCGAAGTGGACGGCGGCCTGGAAACCCTGGCGCTGACGCTGCCTGCCATCATCACCACCGACCTGCGCCTGAACGAGCCGCGCTACGTGACGCTGCCGAACATCATGAAGGCCAAGAAGAAGCCGCTGGACACGGTCAAGCCGGAAGCGCTGGGCGTCGACGTGACCCCGCGCCTGAAGACCCTGAAAGTGGCCGAGCCGGCCAAGCGCTCGGCCGGCATCAAGGTTCCGGACGTCGCCACCCTGGTCGCAAAACTGCGCACCGAAGCTAAAGTAATCTAAAGGATAAATCATGGTCGCATTAGTTATCGCAGAACACGACAACGCCAGCCTGAAGGGCAGCACCCACCACACCGTCACCGCAGCCGCCCAGTGCGGCGGCGACGTGCACGTGCTGGTGGCCGGTTCCAACGCCGCCGCCGCCGCTGCGCAAGCGGCGCAGATCGCCGGCGTAGCGAAAGTGCTGCTGGCCGACGCCGCCCACTTCGCCGACGGCCTGGCCGAGAACGTGGCCGAGCAGGTGCTGGCGGTTGCCGGGGCTTATTCGCACATCCTGGCGCCAGCCACCGCCTACGGCAAGAACATCCTGCCGCGCGTGGCCGCCAAGCTGGATGTGGCCCAGATCTCGGAAATCACCAAGGTCGATGCGCCCGACACCTTCGAGCGCCCCATCTACGCCGGCAACGCCATCGCCACCGTGCAGTCGTCCGATAAAGTCAAAGTCATCACCGTGCGCACCACCGGTTTCGACTCGGCCGCCTCGACCGGCGGCTCGGCCGCCACCGAGACCATCGCCGCCGTGGGCGACAACGGCAAGTCGGCCTTCGTCGGCCGCGAGCTGGCCAAGTCCGACCGTCCGGAACTGACCGCCGCCAAGATCATCGTTTCCGGTGGCCGCGGCATGGGCTCGGGCGAAGCGTTCAAGATCCTGGAACCGCTGGCCGACAAGCTGGGCGCGGCCATGGGCGCATCGCGCGCCGCGGTGGACGCGGGTTACGTGCCGAACGACTGGCAAGTGGGCCAGACCGGCAAGATCGTGGCGCCGTCGCTGTACATCGCGGTCGGTATCTCCGGCGCCATCCAGCACCTGGCCGGCATGAAGGACTCGAAGACCATCGTCGCCATCAACAAAGATCCTGAAGCGCCGATCTTCTCCGTGGCCGACTACGGCATCGTGGGCGATCTGTTCGACATCGTGCCTGAACTGGTCAAAGAACTGGGTTAATCCACACGTTTAGTACCGAGGCCACGCGGGTAAGGCATTGCGCCGCCGCGTGGCCTTTTTCTTGGAGAGAAGAAGATGAGCTATCAAGCCCCCCTGAAAGACATGCTGTTCGTGATGAACGAACTGGCCAACCTGCAAGGCGTGAGCCAGCTGCCCGGCTGCGAGGACGCCAGCCCGGAAACGGCGGAAGCCGTGCTGGAAGAAAGCGCGAAATTCGTCGCGGGCGAAATCGCGCCGCTGAACCACGCCGGCGACAAGGAGCCGAGCTACTGGAAGGACGGCAACGTCTTCACCTCCAAGGGTTTCAAGGAAGCGTTCAAGCAGTTCGCCGAGGCGGGCTGGCAAGGCCTGCAGCATCCGGCCGACTTCGGCGGCCAGGGCCTGCCCAAGCTGGTCGGCACGCCATGCGTGGAGATGCTGCACGGCGCCAACCTGGCGTTCGCGCTGGTGGCGCTGCTGTCGGACGGCGCCATCGAAGCGCTGCTGACCGCAGGCAGCGACGAAATGAAGGCGACCTATCTGGAGCCGCTGGTGACCGGCAAATGGACCGGCACCATGAACCTGACCGAACCGCAAGCTGGTTCCGACCTGGCCGCGGTGCGCACCCGCGCCGTGCCGCAGGACGACGGCACCTACAAGATTTTCGGCACCAAGATTTTCATCACCTACGGCGAGCACGACATGGCCGAGAACATCATCCACCTGGTGCTGGCGCGCACGCCGAACGCGCCGGAAGGGGTGAAGGGCATCTCGCTGTTCATCGTGCCCAAGTTCATGGTCAACGCCGACGGCTCGCTGGGCGCGCGCAACGACGCGCATTGCGTGTCGATCGAGCACAAGCTGGGCATCAAGGCCAGCCCCACCGCCGTGCTGCAGTTCGGCGACAACGGCGGCGCCATCGGCACCCTGGTGGGCGAGGAGAACCGCGGCCTGGAATACATGTTCATCATGATGAACGCGGCCCGCTTCGGCGTAGGCATGCAGGGCATCGGCCTGTCCGAGAACGCCTACCAGCAGGCCGTGGCCTTCGCCAAGGACCGCGTGCAGTCGCGCGACCTGGCCGGTTCGGCGGGCCCGGTGGCTATCATCCACCATCCGGACGTGCGCCGCCTGCTCATGAATATGCGCTCGCAGACCGAGGCGGCGCGCGCGCTGGCCTACGTCGGCGCCGCGCTGTACGACGCGGCGCCCCACCAAGACGAC
>NZ_BAAKJE010000243.1:0-48682 GCF_059704565.1 Massilia sp. NBRC 108631 | reverse complement strand
TCCGCCGGGCATGCAGACCATCGCCTACAACACCTCCAAGGCGGCAGTGATCAACTTCACCCGCACCCTGGCGGCGGAATGGGGCGTGCATGGCATCACGGTCAACGCCATTGCGCCTGGCTTCTTCCCTTCCAAGATGACGGCCGGCCTGCTGGCCGCGCTGGGCGAAGAGCAGATGGCCGCCGAAGCGCCGCTGCGCCGCCTGGGCGACGATGAAGACCTGAAAGGGCCGGTGGTGCTGCTGGCCTCCGACGCGGGCAAGCACATCACCGGCCAGACCCTGCCTGTCGACGGCGGCGTGTCCGCGCTGTAAGGAGACCTGCAATGACTACCTACCAGCGCATCGTCCTCGCTTCCCGCCCAAGCGGCGAAGTCCAGGCCAGTAACTTCCGCCTGGAGACTGCCGAGATCCCGGCGATCGCCGACGGCCAGATCCTGATCCGCAACCACTACTTGTCGCTGGACCCCTACATGCGCGGCCGCATGAGCGACGCCAAGAGCTACGCCGAACCGCAGCCGCTGGACGCCACCATGATAGGCGGGACCGTTGGCCAGGTGATCGCATCGACGCACCCCAAGTTCGCTGCGGGCGATTTCGTGGCCGGCATGTTCGGCTGGTCCGAGATCGGCGTATCCGACGGCGCGCTGCTGCGCAAGCTCGATATCACGCACATCCCGCTGTCTGCCTACCTGGGTCCGGTCGGCATGCCCGGCATGACCGCATGGTTCGGCTTCAACCAGATCATGCAGCCGAAGGCCGGCGAGACGGTGGTCGTGTCGGCAGCCAGCGGCGCGGTGGGCAGCGTGGTGGGCCAGTTGGCCAAGCTGCGCGGCTGCCGCGCGGTAGGCATCGCCGGCGGCAAGGACAAGTGCGACTACGTGGTCAATGAGCTGGGCTTCGACGCCTGCATTGATTACAAGGCCGGCAAGCTGGACGCGGACCTGGCGGCCGCCACACCGGACGGCATCGACGCCATCTTCGAAAACGTGGGCGGCGCGGTGTTCGACGCCGCGCTGGCGCGCACCAACGCGTTCGCCCGCGTCGCGCTGTGCGGCATGATCGCCGGCTACAACGGCGAAGACGTCCCGATCCGCAATGCGCGCGTGCTGCTGACCAACCGCCTGACGGTGCGCGGCTTCATCGTCTCCGAACACATCGAGCTGTGGCCGCAGGGCCTGGGCGAACTGGGCGGCCTGGTCGCCACCGGCAAGCTCAAATACCGCGAATCGGTGGCGCAAGGCCTGGCCGCCGCGCCGGAGGCATTCATGGGCCTCCTCAAAGGCAAAAACTTCGGCAAGCAACTGGTAAAACTGATTTAAGGCTGACACGAATGAAAAACTTCCAAGACAAAGTAGCCGTCATCACCGGTGGCGCAGCGGGCCTGGGCCGCGAATTCGCCATCAAGGCGCATAAGCTGGGCATGAAGCTGGTACTGGCCGACGTGCAGCAGGACACGCTGGACAAGACCGTGGCCGAACTGAAGGAGCAGGGCGCGCAGGTGATCGGCCTGATCTGCGACGTGCGCAAGGGTGAGCAGGTGCAGGCGCTGGCCGACGCTACCATGAAGGAGTTCGGCTCGGTGCACCTGGTATTCAACAACGCCGGCGTGGGCTCGGGTGGCCTGATCTGGGAAAACACGGTGGCGGACTGGGAGTGGGTGCTGGGCGTGAACGTGTGGGGCGTGATCCACGGCGTGCGCATCTTCATCAGGCTGATGCTCGAATGCGCCAAGAAGGAGGAGGGCTACGAGGGTCATATCGTCAACACGTCGTCGATGGCCGGGGTGGTGAATCCGACCGCGATGGGCGTCTACAACGTGTCCAAACACGCGGTGGTGTCGCTGTCCGAAACGCTGTACCACGACCTGAGCCTGGTGGACGCGCCTATCGGCGCCTCGGTGCTGTGCCCGTTCTTCGTCCCGACCGGCATCAACCAGTCGCACCGCAACCGCCCGGACGACGTGAAGATGGACGCCAAGCCGACCCGCAGCCAGCTGGCCTCGCAGGCCATGACGGACAAGGCCGTCAGCTCCGGCAAGGTGACCGCCGAAGACGTGGCCAACATCACCTTCCAGGCGATCGAGGATGGCCAGTTCTACATCTACACGCATCCGCAGGCGCTGGGCGGCCTGAAGACGCGCATGGAAGACATGATTTCCGGCCGCAATCCGACCGATCCCAACGACGCCACCCCGCACATCCGGCAGATGCTGAAGGACATGGTCAAAGGCGGTGGCGCAGCCTGATTCCATATGCGACAATCCTGCGCATGAATACTGCGCACGATATTCGCTTCGGCGACTGGAGCACCCTGCAACAAGACGCAAAGGCCATCCGCATGGAGGTCTTCGTGGTGGAGCAGAACGTTCCCGCCGAGCTGGAAATGGATGACAACGACGCGGCATGCCTGCATGCCGTGGCCTACGACGCGGCCGGCGCGCCCATCGGCACCGGCCGTCTGCTGCCGGACGGGCATATCGGCCGCATGGCCGTGCGCAAGCCGGCGCGCGGCAGCGGGATCGGCGGCGCACTGCTGCAAGGGCTGATGGCCCAGGCCAAGCTGCGCGGCCACAAGACCGTGGTGCTGGGTGCGCAGACGCATGCGGCGCCATTCTACGAAAAGCATGGTTTCTCCATCGTCGGCGACGAGTTCGCCGAAGCCGGCATTCCCCACGTCGAGATGACGCATATGTTCGCCTGATTGTCGCCTGATTGTCGCCTGACTGCGGCAGCCAGGTCCTGCCGGTCGCCAGCCGGGTCAGTAGCGGTACCACGCGCCAACGTAGGCGTAGCCGCCCGACGGTCGGCCTGCGCGGTTCAGCACTGAGCCGGCATTGAAGCGCTCAATATTGAGGCTAAGCGTCAACGCAGGCTCCGGCGACCAGCTGGCAACCACGCGCAACAGCCCTCCTATCTCGTGGCCCGCCACGTTCTGCGTGCCGGCATAGGCGCGCATACCGCCCGCATAGGCCGCATCGCGCTCCGTATAGCGGCGTGCAAAGCCGTATTCTGCCGACAGCCTGGTCTGTGCCGTGGGCGCCAGCGCCAGGCCGGGCGTTACCATGACGAGATTGCTCAAACTGAGAAACTGGCCTTCGCCCAGGTAGTTGGAGCTGGCGTACAGCTGGTTGAAGCTGCGCTGGGGAGCGCTGGCAGGTGCAACGCTGCCATCGGCTCCGCTGCCATCGATGCGCCCGCCCGAGGCCACGTCCAGCCGCGCGGTGATACGCGGCTTCCAGCCTTGGCCGGACAATGCGAGACTGTGGACGGCAAACAGCGCCCACGCTTCGGTCTTGCGGCCTGGACTGCTCCCTCCCACTCCGCTTGCCGGCATGGCGCCACCCGCAGCCGGGACGGTGTACCGGCCTGCCTGGTGCGCCAGCGTCCAGTCGAACGCCAGCCGGCCGCTGCGGCCCCAGATGCGCAGACCGAGGGTGTCGCGCTTGTCGAGTCCTGTGCGTCCGCCGAGACGGAAGGCTGGATTCTTGGTGCGCAGCCAGAACGGATCGAGCGAGAGCGCCGCCTCCCCGTTGCCAGCATCGCCCGGCATGGCGAGGTTTGCGCTGAGCCCCTGCAGCCGCTCGGCGTGATTAATCTTCTCATCGAAAGGACCGCGCCGCAGCGTGGTCGCCCGCAAGTCGAACGCGGTAACGCGCAAAGCGCCGTCCTTGCCGTACAGCCGTACTCCGTTCCAGCTGCGGTGGATATTCGGGCCGTCGCCTACGCTGAGCAGCTGTTTCGGTCCGTCGGCGAATTCCTGCCGGCCTAGCGCCGCCCCGATGACGGCGCTTCCCATGCTGGCGCTGGCGTCGGCGTAAAACTGCTGCAGCGACACCGTGTTCTGGAAGTTGGCGCCGGCACTGTCCCGGCGCCCCGCAACCTGCCCGGTGCCGGCCTCGCCAACCAGGCGCAGATTCGGGCCGAGGTGCAGCTTGGCGCCCAGGATGCCGCGAAACAGCGTTTGCCGGTAGTCGTTGCCTCGCACGGCCTGGGCGTTGTTGAAGCTGTCGTAGCGCAAGCGTGCCTCACCGTTCAGCGCAAACGCCGGCTCGCCAAGCGCCCACGACGGGCACTGCGCCGCCCCCAGCAACACGCTTGCCAGCCCCGCGCGGATGGCGTTTGATGCCGACGGCTTCAACCGGCGCTCCCGGTCCGGGCGGCGCCCGGCAGCGGCCGTCCCAGGTGGACGATGGCAAAGGCGGCAAGGATCAGTACCGCTGCTGCCCCGAATGCAGCCTGCATGCCGCCCGTCACGGCGCCCGGATCGGCGGCAGGCAGGCCGGACGCCGCCACGCCCAGTGCGTACACGGCCCCCATGGCTGACGCACCCGTAATGAGGCCCAGATTGCGCGACAGGTTCAACAAGCCCGACACTACGCCGCGCTGATCCTGGCAGGCGGCTGCCATGACGGCGGTATTGTTGGCCGCCTGGAACAGCGCATAGCCCGCAGTAAGCATGGCCAGCGGGCCGACATAGCCGGGCACGCCGTAGCGGGCCGCCAGCAAAGGCAGCGCTGCGGCGCCGGCCAGCATGGCGGCCAGGCCGGACAGGCTCATGCGGTGCGCGCCGAGGCGGTCGACCAGCCGGCCGGCTGGAAAACCGGCCACTGCCGCCACCAGCGGTCCGGCGGACATGGCGAGACCTGTCTGGCCGGCATCCAGCGCCAGTGCGCCGCCCAGGTAGAACGGGCCGACTATCAGCGTCGCCATCACAACCGTTGTCACCAGCGCGCTTGCCACAAAGCCTGCGCCGAGGGCTGCGTCGCTGAACATTGCCAACCGGATCAACGGCGAGCGTGCCTTCTTCTGGGAGAGCACGAAAACGACCGCGCCTGCGCCGGCGCACAGCAGCAGCGAGGCGTTCAGCCAGCCGAAATCGCCGCGCCCGGTGGTCATCGCGGTGGCGAACGCCGCCAGCGTGAGGGCCAGCAGCAAAGTGCCGAGATGATCGAAATGCGGGCGCGGCGCGGCGCCGGCCGGATGGTCTGCGGGCAGGAAGCGCTGCGCGAGGAGGGCGGCAAGCAGGCCCAGCGGCACAGTCACGCCAAATACGGCAGGCCACGCGGCCAGGCCGAGCAGCGCCCCGCCCAAGGTCGGTCCCAGCGCCGTGCCAGCGGCCGACATGGCGCCCAGCAGGCCCATGGCGCTGCCGGTCTTCGCCTTGGGTACGGAAGCTGCAACGAAGGCCATCGACAGCGCCATCATGGCGGCGGCGCCCAGGCCTTGCAAGGCACGGGCAGCGATCAGTTGCCACAGTTCCGACGCCAGCGCGCACAGGCCCGAAGCGAGCGTGAACAGCAGGATGCCGCCGACCAGCAAGCGGCGCCGGCCCACCAGGTCGCCCAGCCTGCCAACGCTGACGACCAGCGTCGTCACGGCCAGCAGATAGGCCAGCACCACCCATTGGACTTGCTGGAAGGTGGCATCGAAGGCGAGCGCCAGCGCCGGCAGGGCGACATTGGCGATGCTGGTTCCCAATGAGGAAAGCAGCGTGGTCAGCGAGAGCGCGGCCAGCGCGCGCCCGGCGGCGCGCGCGAGCGGCGGAGTGGTGATATTCATAAGGGCGTCCTGGTTGATTGCTTACCGAGCATCGTACCGGCGCGCGGGATACGGCGGAAGGCGCAGCAATTGCAGCTTATTAGTGCAGCCGACGCCATATATGAAACGCATCCGTGCTATCGTTGAGGCATGACTTCCCCCGATTTCAACTTGCTCGTTACGCTGGATGTGCTGCTGTCCGAGGGCAGCGTGGCGCGTGCGGCGCGGCGCCTGCGGCTCAGTCCGTCGGCCATGAGCCGGGCGCTGGCGCGGCTGCGTGTAACCACCGGCGACCCGCTGCTGGTGCGGGCCGGACGCGGCCTGGTGCCTACGCCGCGCGCGCTGGAACTGCGCGAGCGCGTCAGCCAGCTGGTGCAGGAAGCCGAGTCCGTGCTGCGGCCGGCGGAACGACTGGACCTTGCCGGCCTGGTGCGCACATTCACGATCCGCGCGCGGGAAGGCTTCATCGACAATTTCGGCGCCGAGCTGATCGCCCGTGTCTCGGCCGAAGCGCCCGGCGTACGGCTATGCTTCATCGACAAGCTGGACAAGGAAAGTACCGGGTTGCGCGACGCGACGGTGGACCTGGAAACAGGCGTGGTCGGCAAGGCCACCGGCCCGGAAGTGCGCACCCGCGCGCTGTTTCGGGACCGCTTCGTGGGCGTGGTGCGCGCCGGCCATGCGCTTGGCGAGGGCACGGTGACGGCAGCCCGTTACGGCCAGGGCCGGCACGTCGCGGTATCGCGGCAAGGACAGGAAAGAGGGCCGATAGATGAAGCACTACGGCAAGCGGGTCAAGAGCGGACGGTGGTCACCGTTGTCGGCAGTTTCGCAGCAGCGCTGGCGCTGGCCCGCGCCACGGATCTGATCGCCAGCGTGCCTGAACGACAAACCGGCAAACTGCGCGACGGCCTGCACAGCTTCCCGCTGCCGCTGGCCGCTCCGCAAATCACGGTGTCCATGCTGTGGCATCCGCGCATGGAAGCCGACCCGGCCCACCGCTGGCTGCGCGGCCTGGTTCACGCGATCTGCGCTGCGGAAGGCTAAGCCGATCGGCCTTGCTCGCGAGTGTGGCAGACGCGGACGATGGCGACGGTCGAGTCCGGAATCCGCGCGGGGAGTGGGGTGTCTTTTCCAGGCTGCCGGTCCACGCCTTGGGCCGCCTCCATGCAATATGCCGTGGCCTTACTGTATGAGCATTTCATGCAGTACCGCGGGGGCATCCGCGTAGAGCTTGACGACTGTCGAACTGCGGGTGCCGTAGCCGGGGGACTCGATGCGCACTGCCGACAGCAGGCGCTCCACCTCGATCGGCACGCCGGTTTCCGGCAGGCGCAGGTCGGGGGCGCGGGTGGTGTCGGCCAGCATTTCGAAGTAGGCGTCGTCCGGCGCGCCGAGGCACAGCAGGCTGGCGAACTGGGCTTTCGTCTTCAGCACTTTCGGCCACGGCGAGTCCAGCGTGGCGTTGGACAGGCCGTAGATGCCGGGTGTCAGCGGCTGGCCGTTGCGCGGGTCGCCGTCGCCCTTGTTGGAGTACCAGATCAAGGTGTCGCGGTCGCCAATGACAAGGTTGAAGCCGTTGTAGGCATGCGCGCCTTCGCGGATATGGTCGATATACTCGGCCGGCGACAGGCTGCCGGCCAGGAAGTCGGACACCAGCTGCCCGCGCGAGGGCGCATCGGCCTTGTGTTCCTGCGGCGCGCGGATGTTCGTGATGGCCGCAAAGCGGGGCGAAGCGCCGCCTGCCGCGGCGCCGGCGTCCGCCCCGGCGTCGTTCCCGGCCTGGCTGATGCCCATCCAGCTGCCGCCGGCCTTCAGGTCGCGGCCCGCATAAATACGCGGCTGGTCCGGCCATGGTGCAGCCGGGGCCGCTTCGCGCGCGTAGTACTCATCGCGGTTGGCGGCGGCAATCAGCGGCACGGCCGGCACCACTTGCCACGCGAAAACAATCAAACACATGAGTTCAAGTCCGTAAAAACTTCAGTGTGGCGGGGGCCGGCGGTCAGCGGCGCCAGCCCCGACTGCTGGACGGCGGCCGACAGCGCGGCCTCGAACCCGTCCGGCACCGCCGGATAAACTTCCATCCAGGTCTGCAAGCCATCCCTGGCCTGCGGACGGCGCTTCAGCTGCGGCGCGGCGCCGCAAGCGCTGGCCAGCCCGGCCTGCATGGCCGTGACCGCTCCGTGCAGGGCTGCCGTGTCGGCTTCCCGCACCTGGTAGTAAATATACAAATCGGTCATGTCAGACGTCGAGCTTGTCCAGCACGTAGGGCATGGGCAGGAACTCCAGCGCCACGCCGTGCGCCGCAGCCAGGCGCACCTGGCCCTGCTCCAGCGCATCGAGCTTCATTTCCACCAGCGCGTCCACGCCGCCCAGGCCGTTCGGCGCGGCGTTGACCACCATGCCGCAAGGCTGGGAAGGGTCGGACTCGGCGAACACTTCCGCACCCGCAGCTGCGGACGGGTCCGCAATGCGCACCAGGGCCGTGCGGCGCTTGAGCTTGCCCAGATACTGGCTGCGCGCGACGATTTCCTGGCCCGGATAGCACCCCTTCTTGAAATTCACGCCGCCCAGCAGCTCGAAATTGATCATCTGCGGCACGAACTGCTCCTGGGTGCCGGCGCCGATCTGCGGCACGCCGGCGTGGATCTCGGCCAGGCGCCAGGCTTCGTTGCCGCCCACGTTCAGCTTGTCCGCCAGCACCGGTGCGACGGTGGCGGCGATGTCCGCCGAGGTCAGCCACAGGTAGCGCGGCGCGCCGAAGGCGTCGGCCACGCGCAGCAGCGTGCCGAGTGCGTGCTCGGTCTTGCTGTACGGACGCTCGGGCAGCGGCTCGAACCAGGTCTGCAGCACCGCTTCGGCCATGCCGCCGCCCAGGCCCAGCACCACTTGCGTGCCTGGTGCATCGGTCGCGTCGGCCAGCTTGGTCTTGGCGCGCAGCACGAACATGCTCAGGCGTTTTTGCAGCGGAGGCTGGATTTCGCGCGGCAATTGCAGGAAGATGGATTCTTCGTTGCGCCACATCAGGAAAGTGGCTTGCAGCCGGCCTTTCGGGGTGCAGTAGCCGGCCAGGCGCACGTCGTCCTGGCCCAGGTGTTCGACGTCGTTGGTGAGCTGATTGTGCAGGAAACCGGCCGAGTCTTCGCCGGTCAATGCGATCAGGCCCTGGTCGGTGACGGCGGCAACAAAGCCCACGGCCAGTTCGGTCGGGGTCAGCGGCTTGCCCTGCGGCGTTAGAAGTTGATTCCAGTTACTCATAAATTCCAATAATTTGACGATTAAAGCATTATCATTACGGCCTAATTATAGTGATGTAGAAGAATTCGCGCCGGACACCGCAAAAAAGCGCGTGCTCGGCATTAACTGCCGGCCTTGACTGCCGGCCAAGTGGCTAGCAAAGATGGCATTCATAAAAAAGACGATAGTATTGGGTATCCTGGCTGCTGCCGCAGCCGGCGGGGGATTTGCCTGGTGGGCCAGGCAGCCCATCATCACGGAAGAGCCGCCGATCGATTTCACCATCGTGCCCGGCAGCGGCGCGCACGCAGCAGGCCAGCAGATCGCCGAAGCCGGCGTTCCGATCCAGCCGCTGCTGTTCAACCTGCTGGCCCGTTTCACGCAAAAGTCGTCCAAACTCAAGGCTGGCGCGTATGAGCTCAAGCCCGGCACCACGCCGCTGCGGCTGATTGACCAGCTGGTGCGCGGCGAGTTCGCGCAGGAGCAACTGACCATCATCGAAGGCTGGACCTTCCGCCAGATGCGCCAGGCCGTGGCCACCCACAAAGGCTTGAAACACGATACCGTCGCCATGTCCGACACGGAACTGATGGCGCTGGTCTCGCCCGAGTTCAAGGCGCCCGAAGGGCTGTTCTTCCCGGATACCTATCTGTTCGCCAAGGGTTCGAGCGAGCTGGCCATTTTCCGCCAGGCGCACACCATGCTGATCGCCAAGCTGAGCGAGGCCTGGGAAAAGCGCGATCCGAACCTGCCCTACAAGAACCCCTACGAAGCGCTGACCATGGCGTCCATCGTGGAAAAGGAAACCGGGCAGAAGTCCGAGCGCGGCATGATCGCCGGCGTGTTCGTCAACCGCCTGCGCCTCGGCATGCTGCTGCAGACCGACCCCACCGTGATCTACGGCATGGGCGCCAGGTATGACGGCAAGATCCGTAAAAAGGACCTGGAGACCGACACCCCTTACAATACCTACACCCGGGCCGGCCTGCCGCCGACGCCGATTGCCTTGCCGGGCATGCAGTCGCTGACGGCGGCACTGGCTCCCGCCAAGACGCCGGCGCTGTATTTCGTTTCGCGCGGCAACGGCACCAGCCAGTTTTCCGATAATCTGACCGACCACAACCGGGCAGTGAATCAGTACCAACGTTAAAGAATTCAGAGTTACATGAAACAATATAGCGGCAAGTTCATCAGTTTCGAAGGCATAGACGGCGCCGGGAAATCGACCCACATCAGCTTTGTGACCGACTACATCCGCGCGCGCGGCATCCAGCTGGTCAGCACCCGCGAGCCGGGCGGCACGCCGCTGGGCGAGAAGATCCGCGAGTTGTTCCTGCACGAGAAAATGCACCTGGAAACCGAAACCTTGCTGGTGTTCGCCAGCCGCCGCGAACATCTGGCGCAAGTGATCGAGCCGGCGCTGGCCCGGGGTGACTGGGTGCTGACCGACCGCTTCACCGACGCCAGCTTCGCCTACCAGGGCGCAGGACGCGGCCTGGACCGCGCCAAGCTGGAAACGCTGGCGCACTGGGTGCACGCCGACCTGGAGCCGGACCTGACCTTGTTGTTCGACGTGCCGCTGGAAGTGGCGCGCGCCCGCCTGGATTCCACCCGCGAACTGGACAAGTTCGAGCGCGAGAAGGAAGCCTTCTTTCATGCGACCCGCAACGAGTACCTGCGCCGCGCGGCCGAAGCGCCGCAGCGCTTTCGCGTGATCGACTCCACCCGCAGCATCGCCGTGATCCAGCAGGAACTGGCGGCCATCCTGGACGGCGCATTGGCATGAGCACGGCCATCTACCCCTGGCAGGAAGCGGCCTGGACGCAGCTTAAGGCGCTGCGCGCGCGCATGCCGCACGCCATCCTGTTCCACGGCGCGGCCGGCACCGGCAAGGCCGACTTTATCGAGCATTTCGCCCAGTCGCTGCTGTGCGAGAATGCCGGACCCGGCGGGCACGCCTGCGGCGCCTGCGTCTCCTGCGGCTGGTTCGGCCAGCAGAACCACCCCGACTTCCGCCGCGTGCGGCCCGAGTCCTTCGAGGACGAAGTGACCGGCGAGGGCGAGGATGGCGAGGAAAAGAAGGCGGCCAAGAGCAAGACGCCGTCGAAAGAGATCAAGATCGAGCAGATCCGGCAACTGTCGGACTTCATGAATATTTCCACCCACCGCCAGGGCTTGCGCGTGGTGGTGCTGTATCCGGCCGAGGCGCTCAACATGCCGGCCTCGAACGCCTTGCTGAAAACGCTGGAAGAACCGCCGCCCGGCACGGTGTTCCTGCTGTCATCGAACAGCCTGGACCGGCTGCTGCCCACCATCCTGTCGCGCTGCCGCAAGTTTGCGCTGCCGATGCCCGGGCATGACGAAGCGCTGGCCTGGCTCAAGGCGCAAGGCGTGGCCGACGCCGACAGCTGGCTGCGCGAGCAGGGCGGCGCACCACTGGCGGCCATGGCCCAGTCCGAGTCCGGCAGCCGCGAGGAAATGGACTTGCTGCTGCAAATGCTGGCCCACCCCAGCGTGGAGGCGGCGCTGCGCGCGGCCGACAAAATGCAGAAAGTGCCGCTGGCCGCGCTGGTTTCGTGGCTGCAGCGCTGGCTTTACGATATGTTTTCCTACAAACTGTCAGGCAACATCCGTTATTATCCTCGGTACCGCAAGGAGTTGGCCGGGCTGGCCGACAAGGTGCACACGGCCAGGCTGATGGCGGCGATCAAGGGCGTCAACGAACGCCGCGCAATTGCCGACCATCCCTTGTCGCCCAAGCTGTTTATCGAGGACATGCTGCTGGACTACACGGCTAGCTGCGCTTGAAAGGAACCGAATTGACCGGCAGTACCATCGATCCGAATGCCGTACCGATAGCGCGGCCCACCGTGCTGTCGCTGGCCATCAAGGAAAAGGCTGCGCTGTACGCGGCCTACATGCCGTTCCTGAAGCACGGCGGCATCTTCGTGCCGACCCAGAAGCCCTACAAGATAGGCGACGAGATCTACCTGATCCTCGCCTTGATGGACGACGCCACCAAGTACCCGATCGCAGGCAAAGTAGCCTGGATCACGCCGCCTTCGGCCGCCCACAACAAGGCGCAAGGGATAGGCCTGCATTTCCCCGACGACGAAACCGGCCAGCGCGTGCGCGCCCGCATCGAGGAAATCCTCGGCGCCGCGCTGCGCTCTTCGCGCGCCACGCATACCCTTTAATCATCTTAGCCTTTGCCTATGTCTTTCCGCCACCGCATCGCCACGCTCAACGACCTGCCCACCATCGTCGCCATCTACAACAGCACCGTCGCTTCCCGCGAAGTCACCGCCGACACCGAACCGGTCTCGGTCGAGTCGCGCCTGGCCTGGTTTCACGAGCACACGCCGGAACGCCGCCCGCTGTGGGTGATCGAACGCGCCGGCGACGATTCGGCCTCACCGGCCGTCCTGGGCTGGATTTCATACTCCAATTTCTATGGCCGCCCGGCCTACTCGGGCACGGCTGAAGTGTCGATCTACATCGACGAAGCGGCGCGCGGCAAAGGCATTGGACGCTACGCCTTGCAGCAAGCAATCGACTTTGCGCCCAGCATCAAGGTGCATACTTTGCTGGGCTTTATCTTCGGCCATAACCAGCCCAGCCTGGGCCTGTTCACCAAGTTCGGCTTTGAAACCTGGGCCAACCTGCCCAAAGTCGCCAACCTCGACGGCATCGAGCGTGACCTGATCATCCTCGGCAAACGCGTCGCCTGAATTGAACGCCACCATGCTGCGTAAACTAGCCTTCGCCCTGATCCTGGGCATTTGCGCAGCACGGCCGGCCGGGGCCGAACTGCTGGGCAACGCCGAGAGCCAGAAGCTGGTGTCCGAAGGGCATGCCCTTCAGGCGGCCGGCAAGTACAAGGAAGCGCTGGACAAGTTCGAAGCGGCGCGCAAGCTGTCGCCTGAGGCGTCCAGCCCCTTGTCCTCGGCGGCCTACCTGCTGCAAATGCTGCTTCCCGGCCTGCCCGAGGACGCCGCCGGCAAGGCGCGGCGGCAGGCCGAGGGCCTGGCGCGCGAAGCGCTGAAGCTGGCGGCCAACGATCCGCTGGCCGCCGAAGTGCTGCGCATGCTGGAGGACCCGATGGCGACTTCCGGCTACAAGCCCAACGCGGAAGCGGACAAGGCGTACACGGAAGGGGAAGTGCTGTTCCACCAGGGCCAGTACGAGGCCGCCCGCGTCAAGTACCGTGAGGCGCAGCTGGCCGATCCCACGTTTTCCGCGGCCTTCCTGATGGAAGGCGACACCTATTTCATGGAGAAGAACTGGCTGGCTGCCGAAATGCTGTTCAACAAGGCCACGCAAGTGGATCCGCAGAACGCGCAAGCCTGGCGCTTCCTGGCCGATACCCTGGCGCGCCTGGGTAACCGGGCCGGGCTGGAGCACGCCGCCTTGCACGCCGTCGCCGCGCAACCCAGCCAAATGCCGAGCTGGGACCGGCTGGCGGCGGTGGCCAGGCTGGACGGCAAGCCGCTGACGCGCCTGCAAGTGGTGCGCCTCGCCACGGTGTCGCTGGACCCGAAGACCGGCAAGGCCACCATCAGCCTGGCCGAACAGTTCAAAGGCGCCAAGGTCGAGGACAACAGCGATTACGCGGTCTGGCTGGCGTACGCGCTGGCGCAGGCCAATGCGCTCACGTCGGCGGCCAAGGAAGGCCGTACGCTGTCGCCGTTTGCGCTGGAGCAGGCCGGCTGGAGCACCGCCCTCAAGGTGGCCGGCGAGCTGCAGGAGAAGGGGGCGCCGCCGCTGGCGTCTCCCGTGCTGCTGACCTTGCGCGGCCTGAAGTCCCCGGCCGACCTGGAAGCGGCCATCCTGCTGCTGATGTACCGCGAAGCCTACCGGCCGGAACTTGAAGCCTGGAAGAAGGCGCGCCCGGACGGCATCCGCGATTTCGTTGCCGCGTACCGGCTGATGCCCTAGTCGGCGCCCCGGGGCCGGCGCCGGTCCCGGTGTCCGCTGCGCGGGGTTTGGCGCGGGCCCGCTCGCTCGCGTACAATCACGTCATGTTTATCGATTCCCACTGCCACATCAATTTCCCCGAGCTGGCTGCTCGCATGCCCGAGATTCTCGGCAAAATGGCCGAGAACAAGGTGACGCACGCGCTCTGCGTTTCGGTCGACCTGCCGGACTTCCCGCAAGTGCTGGCGCTGGCCGAGCAGTACCCGCACATCTACGCCTCGGTCGGCGTCCATCCCGATTACGAAGACACGCCGGAACCCAGCGTCGAGCAGCTGGTGCGGCTGGCCGACAACCCGCGCATCATCGCCATCGGCGAAACCGGGCTGGACTACTACCGCCTGGAAGGCGACCTGGAGTGGCAGCGTGAGCGCTTCCGCACCCATATCAAAGCTTCAAGAATCACCCGCAAGCCCTTGATTATCCACACAAGATCGGCAAGCGAAGACACCATCCGCATCATGCAGGAGGAGCGGGCCGGCACCGACAAGGGCGGCGTGGCGGGCGTGATGCACTGCTTCACCGAATCGCTGGACGTGGCGCGCGCGGCGATGGCGATGGGTTTTTACATTTCGTTCTCCGGCATTGTCACCTTCAAGAGCGCCAAGGAGTTGCAGGCGGTGGCCATGGAAGTGCCGCTGGAACAGATGCTGATCGAAACCGATTCGCCCTACCTGGCGCCGATGCCGCACCGGGGCAAGATGAACGAACCCGGCTTCGTGGCCCACGTGGGCGAGTACATCGCCAAGCTGAAAGGTGTGCCGGTGGAGCAGGTCGCGCAGCAGACCAGCGACAATTTCTTCAAATTATTCAACGTGCTACGTTGATCTTTTAAGGTAAAACATGATCGTAAAACGCCGGGTATTGTTGTCTCTGCTCACCGCTATCGCCCTGCTGCCGGCCGCCCCGGCGTTTTCCGAGACCGAAGACGAAGTCCAGTTCTTCCGCGCCGCCCAGATCGACAACACGGTGGTGGTGCGCGACGTGCTCAAGCGCGGACTGGACCCGAACCTGCACGAACCGGAGCGCGGCGAAACCGGGCTCATCATCGCCATGCGGCACGACGCCAACCGTGTCTTCAAGCTCCTGCTGGAGCATCCGAAGATCGACCTGGAAGCCCAGTCCGCCAACGGCAGCACCGCGCTGATGATGGCGGCCTTCAAGCGCAACAAGCGTGCAGTGAAGGCCATGATCGCCAAGGGCGCGCAAGTCAACCGCAAAGGCTGGACCCCGCTGCACTTCGCTGCGGCGGCCGGCGACCTGGACATCATGAACATTCTGCTCGAACACCACGCCTACATCGACGCCGGCTCGCCGTCCGGGCTCACGCCGCTGATGCTGGCCGCGCGCGAAGGCATGGAGGACGCCGTGAAGCTGCTGCTGGAGCAGGGCGCGGACGCCGCGCTGAAAGACGGCGCCTTCCGCATCGATGCCGCCGAGTTCGCCGCGCGCGCCGACAAACCCTGGATTACCAAGGCCATCAAGGCCCACCTGGCCGCGAAAGCGGCAAAGTAGACGGTTTTTCCGCGCCAACTCGCCGCTTAACTTTGCCCGGCGGGCAAAGATAATGGCTACGTTGCGCTAACAAGGAAAAACCATGCTGAACGAACGTGAAATAGAGAGCTGCTACCTGGGACAATTCATCCCGGTCCATTACCATCACAACATGCTGATGGACCAGAACCGCATGCACAGCTTCAAGTCGGCCATCGACTACGCCGTCAAGCCGGGCATGAAAGTGCTGGAACTCGGGGGCGGCACCGGCGTGCTCTCCTTCTTCGCCGCAGCCAAGGCCGGCAAAGTCTATTGCGTCGAATTCAACCCGGACATGGTCAAGGAAGCGCGCAAATTCCTCGCCATCAACCCGAACGGTGAAAAAGTCGAAGTCATCCACGCCGACGCGTTCGAATACCTGCCGCCCGAGCCGGTGGACGTGGTGATCTGCGAAATGATCCATGTCGGCATGCTGCGCGAAAAGCAGGTGGAAGTGATCGAATCGTTCAAGCGCCGCTACCTGGAGCGCTTCGGCGGGCCGTTGCCGGTATTTATGCCGGAAGCGGTCATCATGGCGGTGCAGCCGCTGCAGCAGGAGTACGACTTCGAAGGCTTCTTCGCGCCCATCGTGCAGTTCCAGGAAACCCAGGTCATCTATCCCGGCACCGTCGAGATGGCGCAGCCCGCCGTGTACAGCGTGCTCGACTTCACGCAGCCGAACGAGCTGCTGATCGGCTGGGAAGGCAAATTCGTAGTCGAGCGCAGCGGTTGCGTGAACGCCATGCGTTTCGTCACCAAGAACATCCTGTCCGTGGTCCAGGAGCGCAACAGCACCATCGACTGGCTGAACCACTACATGACTCTGCCGCTGGCCAAGCCGGTGCAAGCCAAGGAAGGCGACGTGCTGGCGGTCAGCTTCCAGTACCGCGCCGGCGGCTCGCTGCCGTCGCTGCAGGCCTCGCTGCGGGTGGACGTGCTGTACGAATCGGCGCTTCAGCCCCACCACTACGCCCCGGCTTTCGCCTGAGGGCGCCATGGCGGTATACTCCGGGTTTTGATTAAAGAGTATTCGCCATGGAACAAGAAGACCGCCGCTACATCGTGCAACAGAAGAAGATCTCGGAAGGCGACAAGCCGCCCGTGTTCGCGAAGGTAATGCGCAGCAAGGAGGGCGTGTTCGAGGGCGTATCCTTCATCAAGTCGAAGGAAAAAGCCACGATTTTGACCGTGCCCGAGGCCGAGCAGGCCATCGCCTGGGCCCAGAAGAAAAAGCCGAACGCAAAAGAGTACGAAACCAAGATCATCTGCGTCGGCCAGTAATTCAGCCATGCCCTATGCCGCCTGTCCGCGTGACAGGCGGACCAGCAATTCTCCCAGCTCTGACGCTGGGGCGGCTGGAAAGGGAGATGAAGTTGCTTATGCGTTTATAAATCCTGCAAAATCCATCGCCCCGGTTGACGAAAGTTAAGCTGCGCGCTTGTCCAGCAGGCGGGCGCGGGCGCTTTCGTATTCGGCCGTGAGGCGGCTGACCAGTTCGGCCACCGTCGGCGCGTCTTCCATCAGGCCCACGCCTTGGCCTGCGCCCCAGATGTCGCGCCAGGCCTTGGCTTCGCTCGAGCTGCCCGAGCCGAAGTTCATGGCCGATTTGTCGGCTTCCGGCAGCGCGTCCGGGTCCAGGCCGGCTGCCACGATGGATTTCTTCAGGTAGTTGCCGTGCACGCCGGTGAACAGGTTGGTGTAGACGATGTCCGCCGCCGTCGATTCGATAATGGCCTGGCGGTAGCTGTCGTCCACGTTCGATTCCTGCGTGGCCAGCCAGCGCGAGCCAATGTAGGCGAAGTCGGCGCCCATGGCCTGCGCGGCCAGGATGGCGTCGCCGGTGGCAATCGAACCGGACAGGGCGATCGGTCCCTTGAAGAATTTCCGCACTTCTCCCACCAGCGCGAACGGCGACAAGGTGCCGGCATGGCCGCCGGCGCCGCTGGCCACCAGGATCAGGCCGTCCACGCCCGCTTCCAGCGCTTTCTGTGCGTGGCGGATCGAAATCACGTCATGCAGCACAATGCCGCCGTAGCTATGGATGGCGTCGAGCATCTCTTTCGGCGGCGCGCGCAGCGAGGAGATGATGATGGGCACTTGATGCTTGACGCACATTTCCACGTCGTGCGCGAGGCGGGTGTTGGACTGGTGCACGATCTGGTTGACGGCGATGGGCCCGATAATGGCGTCCGGATTGGCTGCCTTGTAGGCGGCCAGCTCGGCTTTCAGCTCGGTCAGCCAGGTGTCCAGCAGCTCGGCCGGCCGCGCGTTCAGCGCCGGGAAGGAGCCGACTATGCCGGCCTTGCACTGCGCCGCCACCAGTTTCGGGCCGCTGGCGATGAACAGCGGCGAGCCGATCACAGGCAGGGCCAGGTTGCGCAATACCTCGGGGATGTGGTTCGATGTCATGATATGCTCCGTCGGGTTAGGTCTGATACGATGTTATCAGAAAAAACGCTGTTTTTTCCATTGAAATTTAGAGTGCAGCTTCATGAATAAAGCCAAAGTGGTCGATTTCCGCCAGGAACAGGAAGATTTGCGGGGCGCGCTGCGCCAGGGCATGCTGGACGCCGCCAGCCGTTTGCTGGTGGAGGAGGGGCCGGCCGCGCTCACGGTGCGCAAGGTGGCCGAGGCGGTTAATTGCTCAACCACGCTGCTGTATTCCATCTTCGGCGGCAAGGACGGACTGAGCAACGCGCTCTACCTGGAGGGCTGCGAGCGCCTGAAGCGCGACTTCGCCGCCGCCGAGCCGGAACTGGCGCAGACCGATGCGCTGCAAGGCGTCTGGATCTGCGCCCGCGCCTACCTCGACTACGCGCGCCGCAACCCGGCCTACTACCAGGTGATGTTCGGCGACGCCATCGCCGGCTTTATTCCGCCGCTGGCGTCGCGCGTGTCCGCCTGGGGCACCTTCACGCCATTGATCAGGCAGTTCGAGCGCTGCATGGAGCAGGGCCTGCTGCCGAAGTCCAGCCCCACGGCGGCGGCGCGCCTGCTGTGGGCGGCGCTGCACGGGATCGCCAGCCTGGAGCTGAAGGGCTTCTACCTGAAGAAGGAACACCCCGACGCGCTGTTCAAGTCGGCCGTGCGCGCGGTGCTGCTGTCGCTGCAAGACCCCGAGACTTGAGTATGTACTTTTAGGCAAACGTGACAAAGCGTGCATTTTTTACGCGGGCAAGCTGCTATCCTGTGGGCCAGTTGCTTTTCTAACCCAGGGGATGGCCCAATGACGATTTCACAGGAAACAGAGACTTTTTTCAACAAGCCGGTAGCCGCCTTCGTGCCCGGCGAGGCGATCGATACTGGGAAGTCGGTCTACCGCCTGGCGCTCGACTATGACGACGAGAAGGAAATGGTGGTCCTGATCGACGAATTCCTGGCCCAGGCCGACAAGGCAGAGCTCGACGCGCTGATTATCGGCAGCTGGGGCGCGCCCGCGGAAAACGGCGTGGAGGACATCCTGGCCAAGCTGGTTGTCCTGGCGCCGGAGTTGCCCAAGCTGCGCGCGCTGTTCATCGGCGACATGACGTTTGAAGAGTGCGAAATCTCCTGGATCATCCAGGGCGATTACACGCCTTTGCTGGCGGCTTTCCCGCAGCTGGAAGCCTTGCGCATCCGTGGCGGCACCGACCTTGAGATCTCGCCCTTCACCCATCAGGCGCTGCGTTCCTTCACCATCGAAAGCGGCGGTTTGCCTGCCGGGGTGGCGGAATCGCTGGCGGCGTCGTCCATGCCCAAGCTGGCCCACCTCGAGCTGTGGCTCGGCACTGAGGAGTACGGCTTCTCCGGGGACGTGGCACTGTACCGCCGCGTGCTTGACGCGCTGCTGACGCCGGAATTGAAGTACCTGGGATTGCGCGATTCGGAAATCGCCGATGAACTGGCCGTCATGCTGGCTTCCCATCCAGTGCTGGGGCAGCTCGACACGCTAGACCTGTCGCTGGGTACCATCGGCGATACCGGCGCCGAGGCCTTGTACGGCAGCCAGCTGGTAGCCCGGCTCACATGCCTGAATCTGTCGCACCATTACATTTCGGCTGCATGGCAGGCCAAGCTCGGCACCCTGCCACTGCAGGTGCTGCTGGACGATCCGGCGCAGGAAGACGACGGTGACCGCTACGTTGCCGTTGGCGAGTAATTGCCCGATAGCTGGTGCACCGCTGGTGAATAGGCTGCCGTTCGTACTGCTGGGCGTTGGCTCGGGCAAGCGGGTGCGGCTGATGCAGGCCGCGCGCGGCGGGCTGGGCCTGGCGCCGGCGGTGCTGGTCGAGTGGAGCGCGTGGCTGGCCCAACCGGCGCTGCTCGAAGCGGCGCTGGCCCGGCCCTGCGTTTTCAAGATCGAATCCCCCGGCGACGATCCGGCCTTGCACCACCAGCTGGTGCGGGAGGGCGCGCGGGCGTTCGGCTGCGCCGCGCCGCCGGCGCCCGAGTTCGGGGAGCTGGCCGTGTCGCCCATATGGTACGCCGGCCTGTCCACCGCCATGGCGCGCATCGCCGCGCTGGTGGCCGGGCGGCCCCACGTGCGGGTGCTGAATGCGCCCGATGAACTGCTGCTGATGACGGACAAGCTGCGTTGCCAGCAGCACCTGATCGCCCACCAGGTGCCGGCACCCCGGCTCTTTGGGCCGCTGGACGGCTATGCCCATTTGCGGGCCATCATGGACCAACATTGCCTGAACCAGCTGTTTGTGAAGGCGCGCTACGGTTCCAGCGCCTCCGGCGTGATCGCTTACCGCCGCAACAGCCGAGGGGCCGAGCAGGCCACCAGTTCGGCGCACCTGGTGGCGGGCGCGGGCGGTGCGCGCCTGTACAACGTGAAGCAACTGCGCCGCTACCACAGGCAGGACGACATCGTGCAGCTGGTCGACTTGCTGGCGGGCCAGCAGGCGTATGCGGAAGCCTGGCTGCCCAAGCCGCGCTGCGCCAACGGGCACTTCGACGTGCGCATGCTGACCCTGGCCGGCCAGCCGGCGCACCGCGTGGCGCGCATGGGGACGCAAATGATGACCAATCTCCACCTGGGCAACCAGCGCGCGCAGACCGACAGCTTGCTGGCCGCCCCGGACCAGCTCGTGCTGGAGCACGCGGCCTGCCTGGCGGCGGCGGCCTTCCCGGCCAGCCACGTGATCGGGCTGGACATCGTGGTGCGGCGCGGCCACGCGCACGTGCTCGAAGCCAACGCCTTCGGCGACCTGCTGCCCGGACTGCTGCACAAGGGCTGGGACAGCTATGCCGGGCAGCTGCAGGCATTGCCGCGCCATGAAACCTGATCCGAACGCGATTCCTGACATGCGGGCGGTGGTGGGCAGCCACGACATCGTCTTCATCACCCTCGACACCTTGCGCTACGACGTGGCGCAGCAGCTGTTCCTGGACGGCGAGCTGCCGGTGCTGGGGCCGCACCTTCCGCCCGGCGGTTGGGAGCGGCGCCACAGCCCGGCCAGTTTCACCTACGCCGCGCACCATGCTTTCTTTGCCGGCTTCCTGCCGACGCCGGCCGCGCCGGGCCGCCACGCGCGCCTGTTCGCCACCGCCTTTCGCGGCAGCGAGACCACGTCGGCGCACACCTGCGTGTTCCAGGAGGAGAGCATCGTCGCCGGGCTGTCCGCGCGCGGCTATCGCACCATTTGCGTAGGCGGCGTGGGTTTTTTCAACAAGCTCACGGCGTTGGGGCGGGTATTGCCGGCCATGTTCGACGAGAGCCACTGGTCGCCCGCGATGGGTGTCGGCCAGCGGCGCTCGGCCGAACGCCAGGTGGCCCTGGCGCTGCAGCGGCTGCAGGAAATCCGCCGGGCCGGCGGCCAGCGCGTCTTTCTGTTCATTAACGTGGCGGCGATCCATGCGCCCAACCGGGTGCACCTGCCCGGCAGCGCCGCCGATACTGTTGAAAGCCACGCGGCCGCGCTGCGCCATGTGGACGCCGCGCTGGCGCCGCTGCTGGCCGGCTGCGCGGCGCCCGGGCCGGCCTTTGTCATCCTGTGTTCCGACCACGGCAGCGCCTATGGCGAGGATGGCTACCAGGGCCACCGCGTGGCGCATGAAACGGTCTGGACCGTCCCCTACGCGCATTTCTTCATCGAACAACAAGGAGCGAGCCCACCGTGAACCAATCCGATGCCCCGGGCACACTGGCACAGCGCCTGCGCCTGACCCCTTACCAGGCGTATTCCTATTCCTACCCGCACAAGGCGGCTTACCGCGCCTTGCCGCAGCCGGAATCGCTGGAGCGGCTGTGGGCCGAGCAGGACCGCTCGGCCCTGTTCGCCTATATCCACGTGCCGTTCTGCGAAATGCGCTGCGGCTTCTGCAACCTGTTCGCCATGGCGCGTCCGCAGCCCGAGATGGTGGACCGCTATGTGGCCCAGGTGCTGCGGCAGATGCGGGTGCTGGACCGCGTGCTGGGCGAGCGCCGCTTCGCCCGTTTCGCCATTGGCGGCGGCACCCCGACCTACCTGAGCGCGGCGCAGCTGCAAACGCTGCTGGACGGCGCGCGCGACATCCTCGGCATCGACCTGCACGCCACGCCGGCCGGTATTGAAGCGTCGCCGGAAACCGTCACGCCGGCGCGGCTGGCCGTGTGCCGCAGCATGGGGGTGGACCGGGTAAGCCTGGGCATCCAGAGTTTCGCCGCCGGAGAAATGCGCGCGCTGGCCCGTCCGCAACAGAACAGTGTGGTGCAGCAGGCCATCGCGCGCATCCGCGCTGCCGGTTTCCCCACCCTGAACCTGGACCTGATCTACGGCATCGCAGGACAGAGCGTCGCCAGCCTGCTGGCCTCGATCGACAGCGCGTTGGCATTCGCGCCGGAAGAGCTGTACTTGTATCCGCTGTACGTGCGGCCGCATACCGGCCTGGGCAAGCTGGCCAGCCGCAAAGGCGTCACCTCGTTCGACCCGGTGATGCTGGCGCAAGCCGGCGACAGCCGCCTCGACCTGTACCAGGCGGCGCGCGACCATTTGCTGGCGCACGGCTACCAGCAGGTGTCGATGCGCATGTTCCGCGCTCCCCATGCGCCCGCGCAGGACGGCCCGTCCTACTGCTGCCAGAACGACGGCATGGTTGGCATGGGGGCGGGGGCACGCGCCTATACGCAGCGGCTGCACTATTCAACGGACTACGCGGTGGGCCGCAGCGGCACCGCCGATATCATCGAAGCCTACCTGGCGCTCGGCGAGGACGGCTTCGCCCAGGCGCATCACGGCTTTGCGCTGGGGCCGGAGGAGCAGCGCAGGCGCTACGTGATCCAGTCGCTGCTGACGGAGCCCGGGCTCGACCGGGCCGCCTACCGCGCGCGCTTCGGCAGCGACTGCCTGCGGGACCTGCCCCAGCTGCTGGAGCTCGACCAGCTGGGCCTGCTTGAGGGCGAATCGGACCTGATGCGCCTGAACCAGCGCGGCTATGCCTACGCCGATACGATAGGGCCGTGGCTGGCCTCGGACGCTGTGCGCGCGCTGATGGCCGAGGGCGGACCTGCATGCTAGCCGGGCCGCAGGCGCTGGCGATGGCGCCGGCCGCCGCGCTGGCGGCAGGGCAGGGGCTGACCCTGCTGTACCGGGGCACGTTGGAAAGCTGCAACTACACCTGCGGCTACTGTCCGTTCGCCAAGCGCGTCGACAGCCGGGCCAGGCTGGCGCGCGACGCGGCCGAGGTGGCCCGCTTCACCGCCTGGGCGGCGCAGCGGCAGGACCCGCTCAACGTGCTGTTTACCCCCTGGGGCGAAGCGCTGGTGCGGCGCCATTACCGGACCGCAATCCAGGCGCTGTCGCTCATGCCGCACGTCGGCCAGGTGGCGCTGCAGACCAATCTGTCGGGTCCGCTCGCCTGGCTGCAGGATGCGGACCGCAACAAGATCGGCCTGTGGTGCACCTACCATCCGGACCAGACCAGCCTGGAACGCTTCCTGGAGCGCTGCGGCCGCCTGGAGCGGCTGGGTGCGCGCTTTTCGGTCGGCGTGGTGGCCATGCGCGAGCATTTCGGCGCCATCCGCGCGCTGCGCGCGGCGCTGCCGGCCCGGCACTACATCTGGCTCAACGCCTACGACCGGCGCGGCCCGGGCTACTACCGCGAGGAAGACCTGGCGTGGCTCGACGCGCTGGATCCGTGGTTTGCCTACAGCCGCAGGCCGGCGCCGTCGCGCGGCAAGCCATGCCGGGCGGGCGCCGACGTGCTGTCGGTGGATGGGGATGGGGAGTTGCGGCGCTGCCACTTCCTGCCTGAGCGGCTGGGAAACCTCTATACGGACCCGCTGGAACAGCTGCTGCAGCAGCGCTCCTGCCCGCGCCACAAGTGCGACTGCTACATCGGCTATGCGCACCGCGAGGACTTGCCGTTCTATTCGGACTTCGGCAGCGGCGTGCTGGCGCGCATCCCCGTGCGGCCGGGCGGCGCCGGCTGAGGGGCCAGAAGCGCAGGCGCACGGGGCGGCGCGCCGTTCGGCCCCGCTTTTCTGCCTTTTGTCGGTCCAGCGTGCAGCCGGTCGCATCGCGGCTGGCAGGGCCGCCGCTTCGGTTACATTAACGTTGTCCGTAACGTACCGTCCTGGAGCGCATCATGCTGAGTTTTATGTTGTGGCTGGTTCTGCTGTTCTTGTGCTGGCCGCTGGCCCTGCTGGCTTTGCTGCTCTACCCGCTGGTGTGGCTGGTGCTGCTGCCGTTCCGGCTGATCGGCGTCGGCGCGGAAGCCGTGTTCGAGCTGCTGCGCGCCATCGTCATGCTGCCGGCCCGCGTGCTGCGCGGTTCGCCCGGCCGTTAAAACTCCACCAGCACGCCTGCGCCCACCGACATCTGGGCGTAGTTGTAGTCGATCAGGCTCTGGCCGTAGCCGGTGCTGCCTTGCAGATAACCCTTCAGATTGTCCCGCAGCGGGAAATTCCAGCCCAGCTGCAGGAAGCCGTGCTTGGTGCTCAGGTTGCGGCGCGCCAGCAGTGAGTACTCGTGGCCGGCGTTGCGGTAGGCCAGGCGCAAGTCGCCCCGGCCCATGTAGTCGCTGATGTCGATGTTGTCGTTGTCCGATTTGGCGTTGTCCAGCCTGCGCCAGTAGCGCAGCGAGCCGCTGAAGTGCTTGCCCCATTCGCCGCCCACCTCGGCATAGAGCCGGTTCCAGCTGCGCGACAGCGTGGAAGTCTGGCCGTTGGACTGGTGCACCAGGCCGAAATTCACATAGCGTAACCGCGCCTCGCCGATGCCGGCGGTCAGCGGCGCCACCGCCATCAGCTCGGGCTGGTAGTTGGTTTCGCGGAACGGGCTGGAGGCGGAACGGTTGTAGGCCTGCCAAAAGCTCTGCTGGGTGTAGGCGAACCACAGGTCGAATGGGCTGTTGGCGATGCCTTCCATCATCTTCATCTTGAAACTGAGCTGGTAGCTCAGCTCCACGTGCTGGCTTTTCAGTCCGGCCGGCGTGAAATCCTTGAACGGGCCGTCATTGGTGCCATTGCTGTAGTTGGCCAGCAGCAGGTAGGTATCGCGGTGCGGGCTGAACGAGAACACGCCGCGCTTGGACGGCTTATCCAGCTCCCAGCGCTGCACCATGCGCGACAGTTCCCGTTCCGGCTCGGCGCCGTTCACCGCATCCATGGCGGTGGGCGCGGCTTCGGCCTTGGCAGCCGCCACCGCCGGGGCGATCACGGCAGCCGTTTCCGTGGCTGGCGCCGCGTGGGTGCCCGGGGCGGCGCCGGCGGGCGCCGGCGTCGAAGCCAGCGGCCCTTTTTTGGCCAGCGCGTCGTAGCAGGCCAGGCGGGCGCTCGGGTCGCCCAGCGTGGAACAGCGCTGCAGCAGGACTTCGACTTCGGCAGCGTCCTGGGCGCAGGCGGGTAGCGGCGCGATGGCGCTTAGCGCCGCAGTGGCGATCAGGGACTGGATGGTGTGCTGCGATCGGGTCTGGTTGGTCTTCATGGGATGACGAAAAGTATGCGTTGGCAGGCAGTCTATATTGATTATTGGCAAATGCGGCGCACTACAGGCGAATATCGCCGGTGCATACCCCTCTTTTGGGTGGGCTTGAATTCTGTCAAGCACGCCATACTTCAGTGATCCTGAGTTGCCATTACTGTTAGAATCAACGACGACCCACTGCCGGGCCCTCGTTCCAAGGAGATTGTGATGACCCGCAAGACACCTATCGAGCGTTACCGCAATATCGGCATCAGCGCTCACATCGATGCCGGAAAAACCACCACCACCGAGCGCATCCTGTTTTACACCGGCGTCAATCACAAGATCGGCGAGGTGCACAACGGCGCGGCCACCATGGACTGGATGGAGCAGGAGCAAGAGCGCGGCATTACCATCACGTCGGCCGCCACCACGGCCTTCTGGAAAGGCATGGCCGGCAACTTCCCCGAGCACCGCATCAACATCATCGACACGCCCGGCCACGTCGACTTCACCATCGAGGTGGAGCGCTCCATGCGCGTGCTGGACGGGGCAGTCATGGTGTACGACTCGGTGGGCGGGGTGCAGCCGCAGTCCGAGACCGTCTGGCGCCAGGCCAACAAGTACAAGGTGCCGCGCATCGCTTTCATCAACAAGATGGACCGCGTGGGCGCGGACTTCTTCCGCGTGCAGCAGCAGATCAAGGACCGGCTGAAAGGCACCGCCGTGCCGATCCAGATTCCGCTGGGCGCCGAGGACAATTTCCACGGCGTGGTGGACCTGGTGAAAATGCGCGCCATTAACTGGGACGACGCCAGCCTGGGCGTGAAATTCACCTATGAGGAAATCCCCGCCGACTTGAAAGAGCTGGCGCAGAAGTGGCACGACCACATGGTGGAAGCGGCCGCCGAGGGTTCGCCCGAACTGCTGGACAAATACCTGAATGGCGAAGCCTTGAGCGAGGCCGAGATCAAGCAGGGCCTGCGCGCGCGCACCATCCGCAACGAGATCGTGCCCATGCTGGCCGGCAGCGCGTTCAAGAACCGGGGCGTGCAAGCCATGCTGGACGCTGTGATCGAGTACCTGCCTTCGCCGGTCGACGTGCCCGCCATCAACGGCCACGACGAGCAGGACAACCCGATCGAGCGCCATCCGACGGACGACGAGCCGTTCTCGGCGCTCGCCTTCAAGATCATGACCGACCCCTTTGTGGGCCAGCTGACCTTCTTCCGCGTCTATTCCGGCGTGGTCAATTCGGGCGACACGGTGTACAACCCTACCAAGAGCCAGAGGGAGCGCCTGGGCCGCATCCTGCAGATGCACGCCAACGAGCGCAAGGAGATCAAGGAGGTCTACGCCGGCGACATCGCGGCGGCGGTGGGCCTGAAGGCCGTCACCACCGGCGATACGCTGAGCAATCCGGACCACGTGATCGTGCTGGAGAAGATGATTTTCCCCGAGCCCGTGATTTCGCAGGCGGTGGAACCGAAGACCAAGGCCGACCAGGAAAAGATGGGCATCGCCTTGAACCGCCTGGCGCAGGAAGACCCGTCGTTCAAGGTGCACACAGACCAGGAATCGGGCCAGACCATCATGTCCGGCATGGGCGAGCTGCACCTGGAGATCCTGGTGGACCGCATGCGGCGCGAGTTCGGCGTGGAGGCGACCGTGGGCAAGCCGCAGGTGGCGTACCGCGAAACCATCACCAAGACCGCCAGCGACGTGGAAGGCAAGTTCGTCAAACAGTCCGGCGGGCGCGGCCAATATGGCCACGCGGTGCTGACGGTGGAGCCGGCAGCGCCGGGCAAGGGCTATGAGTTCGTCGACGCCATCAAGGGCGGTGTGATACCGCGCGAATTCATCCCGGCGGTGGACAAGGGCATCCAGGAGACCTTGCAGACCGGCGTGCTGGCGGGCTATCCGGTGGTGGACGTGAAAGTGACGCTCACTTTCGGCTCCTACCACGACGTGGACTCGAACGAGAACGCATTCCGCATGGCCGGCTCGATGGCCTTCAAGGAGGGCATGCGGCGCGCTTCGCCGGTGCTGCTGGAGCCGATGATGCACGTGGAGGTGGAGACGCCGGAAGAGTTCATGGGCAACGCCATGGGCGACCTGACGGCGCGGCGCGGCATGGTGCAGGGCATGGACGAGATCCCGGGCGGCGGCGGCAAGATCATCCGCGCGCTGGTGCCGCTGGCCGAGATGTTCGGCTACTCCACTACCTTGCGTTCGCTGACGCAGGGCAGGGCGACCTACACCATGGAGTTCAAGCATTATGCCGAGGTGCCGAAGCACATCCTCGACCAGATTGCGGTGTCGTCGAAGGGCCGGGGGCACTAACCGGCAGCGCGCAACCCGCCGCCTTCCGGGCGGCACAGCATGGCGGCGAAGTCCGCGGCGGGGACAGGTTTGCTATACAGATAGCCCTGTCCCTGCTCGCAGCGCAGCAGCCGCAGCAGCTTGGCTTCTTCCTCGGTTTCTATCCCCTCGGCCACCACCTTCAAGTCCAGGTTGTGCGCCAGCGACACGATGGTGCTGACCAGGCCCATATAGCCTGCGTCGTGCGCCATCTTCATCACGAACGAGCGGTCTACCTTGAGCACGTCCACCGGCAGCGTCACCAGGTAGGCCAGCGACGAGTAGCCGGTGCCGAAATCGTCGATGGCGATCGGCACGCCGTGGCTGCGGATGCGGGTCAGGATGTCCACCACCCGCGCATGGTCGGCCACCAGGCTGCTCTCGGTGATTTCTATCGACAGCGGCTGCAGCTCGGCGCCGGCGGTCTGCAGCACCCGTTCGATATCGCCGATCAGCGTATCGCAGCGGAACTGCGCCGGCGCCACGTTGACGGCGATCTGCGGCGGCTTCAGGCCGGCGTCGTACCACGCGCGCCAATCGGCCATGGCCTGTTCCATCACTTGCCGTCCGGCCGCGATCACCAGTCCGCTGCGCTCCAGCACCGGCACGAATTCGGCCGGCGCCACAATGCCGCGCGTGGGATGGTTCCAGCGTATCAGCGCCTCCGCGCCGGACAGCCTGCCGGTCTTCATGTCGATCTTGGGCTGGTAGTAGTTGACGAACTCGCGCCGCACGATGGCGTCGCGCAGTTCGGACTCCAGGCTCAGCTCACGGGCCAGGGCCTGGTCGGCGTGCCGGTCGTAATAGCCGAAGCGTTCTTCCTTGAGGCGCGCGCCGGCCAGCGCATCCCAGGCTTTCACCAGCAGCGCGTCGGCCGAGGTGCCGTCCTCGGGCAGCGCCGCCGCGCCGGCATTGATGGTGCACCAGATGCGGTGCTCGTCCACGTGATAGGAGCCCTGCAGCAGCGGCACGATGGTGTCGCGCACGAAGGCCGAAGGCGTGCCCGCCTCGTCCGCAGGATAGAACAGCGCAAAGCGCCCGATGCCGATGTGCGACAGCAGCATGCGCGGCGCCACTTCCATGTTCAGGCGCTGCGCGATGGCGCGCATCAGGCCGATGGCGGCGCTGTTGCCGTAGGCCGAACTGATTTCGTCAAAGCGGTTGATGTTAATCAGCAGCACGGTGCCGCGCTGCTCGGCGGCGGCCAGCACGGCGACCTGTTCTTCGAAGTGGGTACGGCTGGGCAGGCCGGTCAGGGGATTGGTGCGCGCCAGCCGGTACAGCTCCTGCGCGTTGACCAGGCGTTCCAGGCCGAAGCTCAGTTCGGAGCCGATCTCGCCGGCGCGCTCCAGGTAGAAGGCGTCGAACAGGTCGCTGTGCAGCGAATACAGCGACAGCACGCCCCAGCGCCGGTTGTTGGCGAACAGCGGGATAGCCATGCAGGAGGCGATGCAGCGCCGCTGGCAGCCGGGGGTGAGCTGGTTGGAGAAACGCATTTCGCCCGCTTCCAGCGCCTCGAGCGCCAGTTCGGGCGTAAACCAGTCGGCGGCGTCCGTGGCCTCGCCGCTGTGCCATTCCCGTTCGGCGCCGTCGCGCTCCACGGAGGTCAGCAGGCGCAGCTTGCCGGTGGTTTCGTCGCAATAGCTGACGTCGACGATCTGGATGCCGGGTTGTGCGGCGATGATGCGGCAGGCCCCGAGGCACAGGCTTTCCAGCGAGCGCGCGCGCGACACCACCGGGGTCAGGCGCGACAGCAGCACATAGAAGCTGTCGTGGCGCACCAGCTTTTCCTGCAGCTCGGCCTGCGTCAGCCGCAGCCGCTCGAGCGCCGCCAGCGCCGCCTGCTGGGCGCAGGGATCGGCCAGCGCGTCGCGCCTGATGTAGGCGGCCAGCCGGGTGGCGTCGTCCTGTGGTGCCGTGAGATCCATGTCAGTCGGTCAGTTTGAATTTCAGCTGTATCGATAGTGCCCCATGCAACCTGTCCTTGTAGCGCGGGATGACGGCGATATTGGCGCCCACGCGCTGGTACTCGAAGCTCATGACGGGAATGGCGGCAAGGAACCAGCCGCCGTCGCGCATCTTGGGATAGCCGTTGAAGCCGCCGACCACCGCGCCCAGGCGCACCGGACCAATTGCAAAGGGCTGGTAGTACAAGCCCGCGTAATTGGAATACTGGCGGTCACTATTATAGAACCGTCCCGCAGTCGCTGCTGCGACCGTGGAGAAACGGTATTCCGCGCCGATGCCGGGATTGCGGTCGTTCAGATTCTTTTCGCGGTCGAAATGGTAGGAATAGAAGCCCGGGTTGATCCATAGTTCGCTCAGCGGCTTGCTTTCCACTAGCTCGAAAGAATACGCATCGCCGGCCATGGCGGCCGCGGGCACCGAGAGGATTGCCGCAAAGGTTAAATTGCCGGCGATTCCGGCCGCCTTTTTCACCGCCTTCGCCGCTATGTGATGTGTCATCCCAACAGTCCTTGATAAATGCCAGTTCGGCGGTCCCGGCATTATAGCCAAGAGCAGGCCCGCTAGTTACAATGGGAATGGAACTAGTTGCCTTGTAACAAGATAGTCACTTCATGGCAATATAATAGTCACACGATAGTCACACCATAGTCACCATCCCGTATCAAACCTTCAGAGAAGAATCACCATGACGATTACCAAACGCCTGATGCTGACACTGTCAGTGGCATTGCTGGCGCTGCTATTTGTCGGCGGAAACGGCGTGCTGCAGCTGCAGCGTGCGCAAGCCCGCCTCGACACCGTGCAGACAGAACTGATTCCCAGCATCGCCGGCCTGAACATGGCCAAGAATGCCGTGTCCGACAGCCGCTTGGCCGGTTATCGCCTGTCCGTGTTTTCCGCGCCCGCGCCGGCCGAATGCCCGGACCCATGCAAGATGCCGGACAAAGCCTCGCTGCTCAAAGCCTACAACGACGCGCACGCCAAGTTCGACGAGATCCTGGCCAAGTACGAGAAAGAGAACGTCACCGACGAGACCGACCGCAAGATGGTCGAAGCGGACCGCGAAGCGATGGCCACTTACCGCAAGGCGCTGGTGCCCTTCCTGGAAGCCTCGCACGCGGGCGACATGGACGGTGTGCGCGCCACCCTGGTTGGCGGCTCGCCGCTGGCGATCGGCGCGGCCGGCGTGAAGAAAGCGCTGGACGACCATATCGCCTACAACAATACCCTAATCGACAAGGTGCGGGCCGAATCCATCGCCGCCTACCAGTCCGCCTTTACCTTGCTGGTGGGCGTGATCGTCGCCGCGCTGGTGGTGACCGGCTTCCTGGGCTACCAGCTGTACCGCATCATCAGCGTGAGCTTGAGCAATATCCAGGGCACGCTGGAGGATGTGAGCCAATCGCTGGACCTGACGCACCAGGTGCGCGTCGAGCGCATGGACGAAGTGGGGCACACGGCGGTCGCCTTCAACAAGCTGCTGGCCGATATCGGCGGCGTGATCGGCAAGGTGCGCACCTCGACCGAGACGGTCAGCTCGGCGTCGCAGCAGATCGCGGCCGGGACCGGCGATCTGTCCTCGCGCACCGCCGCGCAGGCGGCGGCGCTGGAGCAGACCGCGTCCAGCATGGAAGAACTGAGCTCCACCGTCGGCCAGAACGCGGACAACGCGCGCCAGGCCAACCAGCTGGCGCTGTCAGCATCGGACGTGGCGGTGAAGGGCGGCAGCGTGGTCGACCAGGTGACCGAGACCATGTCGTCGATCAACGAATCGTCGCGCAAGATCGTGGACATCATCAGCGTCATCGACGGCATCGCCTTCCAGACCAACATTCTGGCGCTGAATGCTGCGGTGGAAGCGGCGCGCGCCGGTGAGCAGGGCCGCGGCTTTGCCGTGGTGGCAACCGAAGTGCGCAACCTGGCGCAGCGCTCGGCGGCGGCGGCCAAGGAAATCAAGGTGCTGATCGAGGACTCGGTGGACAAGGTCGGTTCGGGCACCAAGCTGGTCGAGCAGGCAGGCGCCACCATGAGCCAGGTGGTGACCAGCGTGCGCCAGGTGACGGACATCGTGGCCGCCATCAGCGCCGCGACCGACGAGCAGAACGCGGGTATCGCCCAGGTGCACCAGGCCATCACGCAGATGGACCAGGTGACGCAGGAGAACGCGTCGCTGGTGGAAGAAACGGCCGCCGCCGCGCAGCTGATGCGCGACCAGGCCGAGGAATTGTCGCAGGCGGTGGCCGCCTTCAAGATCAGCGCTGTCGCGGCGCCTCAACCCGCCCGGCAGGCGGCCAACCGTGCCAAGGTCGCCCCTATCGGCACGGCCGTGGCCCGCGCGCCTGCGGCGCCCGCAGCCAAGCGCGCAGCGCCGGCCAAGCTGGCCAACGCCAAGCCTGCCAGCAGCGACTGGGAAGAGTTCTGATATCTGGCAGCTCGCGCCAGTGAGCCGCTGACCAGGCCGCGCCAGAAATGGCGCGGCTTTTTTTTCAGGTCTTGCACGGTACTCCGGAGAACGGAGATCGCCGCCGCAACCTTGCAGCCCTGCGACATCTGTCGGCGCCGCTTCGCAGTGTGGGAGCGGTTGCCATGGCGCCGTCCATTCCCGGGTCGATTGAGAACTACATCAAGCCGCCGCCCGACAACAGCCGGCGGCAAAGAAAGGGAAGGGCGGGCAGCGCGGCTCCGCACGAGGACGCGACGGGCGCAGCTGTTGCCGCTCGACGCGCGGTTCCAGTCCCGATACAATGCTGTGGTATCGCTAACAATCAGGGCGGGAAGCTGAAGGGCCGGGCACTGGCCGCCTTCGCGGGCCGCCGCCACTTCCTCCGCGTATCGATTAAAACTGATGCTTCCACAACTGACACTACTCGCCGCCGCAGCACTGATCGCCTTCCCGCCAGCGGCATCGGCGGCCACCACCGAGACGGCTGCCGCTACCGGTCCCGTGTTCGGCAACCCGCTGGTGCGCCAGCGCGCCGATCCCCATGTGACGCTGCACAGCGACGGCTACTACTATTTCACGGCCACCGTGCCGGAGTACGACCGCATCGAACTGCGCCGCGCGCGCACGCTGGATGAACTGGGCAGCGCAAAGGCGCAAGTGCTCTGGCGCCAGCACGCCAGCGGGCCGATGAGCTACCACATCTGGGCGCCGGAGCTGCACCGCATCGACGGCAAGTGGTATATCTACTTCACTGCCGGCCGCGCCGACGCGCATTGGGAAATCCGCCTGTATGTGCTGGAGAACAGCTCGCCGGACCCGCTGCAGGGCGAGTGGGTGGAACGCGGCCAGCTGAAAACCGGCTGGGAAAGCTTTGCGCTGGACGCCACCACCTTCGCGCTGGGCGGCAAGCGCTACCTGGCATGGACGCAGCGCGGCGCCGAGCCGGCATACCAGGGCACCAATATCTACCTGGCCGAGATGGATACGCCGCTGTCGATCAAGGGCCCGGCCACCATGCTGTCGCATCCCCAGTACGCTTGGGAGAAGGTCAAGCACGACGTCAACGAAGCGCCTTCTGCGCTGGTGCGCAACGGCCGCGTGTTCCTGACCTATTCGGCCAGCGCCACCGACGCCAACTACGCGCTGGGCTTGCTGAGCGCGCCGGTGGACGCCAACCTGCTGGACAGCGCCTCGTGGCGCAAATCGCCGGTGCCGGTGTTCAAGAGCGCCAACGGCCAGTACGGGCCGGGCCACAACTCCTTCACCACCACGCCGGACGGCAAGAACGACCTGCTGGTCTACCACGCGCGCAATTACCGCGACATCAAGGGCGATCCGCTGCGCGACCAGAACCGGCACACCCGCGCGCAAGTGCTGCGCTGGCATCCAGACGGCACGCCCGACTTCGGCGAGCCGGTGGCCGACCAGGCCAGGGTGGCGGCCAAGCCGCTGTTCCGCGATCCGGTGGAGGATGGCGCGGCCGACCCGGTGGTGATCTGGAATGCGGCGCGCGGCAAATGGTGGATGTACTACACCAACCGTCGCGCCAAATCTCCCGGCCTGTCCGGTGTCACCTGGGTGCACGGCACCCGCATCGGCATCGCCGAGTCGGAGGACGCGGGCGCCACCTGGACCTACACGGGCACGGCGGATATTGAGCTGCCGCCTGAATTGGGCGGCAAGGACGCCACGCACTGGGCGCCAGAGATCGTGCAGGGCGATGACGGTGTCTACCACATGTACCTGACCGTGGTGCCGGGCGTGTTCACCGACTGGAAGCACCCGCGCCACATGGTGCACCTGACCAGCACCGACATGCGCAACTGGCGCAGGCCGGAGCTGATCAAGCTGGCGTCCGACCGCATAATCGACGCGTGCGTGTCGCGCATGCCAGGCGGCGGATGGCGCATGTGGTACAACAATGAAACCGACAAGAAGGCCATCTACTACGCGGACAGCAAGGATCTGGCGACTTGGACCGACCGTGGCCGCGCCGTCGGCGACCAGGGCGGCGAGGGGCCCAAGGTATTCCAGTGGCGCGGCTCTTGGTGGATGATCACCGACGTGTGGCAAGGCCTGGGCGTGTACCGCTCGGACGATGCCGTGAACTGGAAGCGCCAGCCGGACAATTTGCTGCAAGTTGCCGGGCAGGGCGCCGACGACCAGGTGATGGGCGGCCACGCGGACGTGGTGGTCACCGAGGAACGGGCCTACCTGTTCTACTTTACCCATCCAGGCCGGCGCGGCGCGGACGCCAGGCTCGACGGCCCCGAACAGCGCCGCAGCGCGATCCAGGTAGTTGAGCTGGCCGAATCCAACGGCGTGCTGCGCGCCGAACGCGACAAGCCGACGCATATCCTGCTGAAAGCGCCGGCGCCTTAGCGCCGGGGGTACGAGCTCCCGCCCCCCGCACGTTCAATGCGGGGCGTTCTCCGCGATGCTGGCCAACGCCATGTCGCGGCTTTTTTTGCTATGCTGGCAAGGCTGATCCGGGTACTTCGACTGACTATTTTCTAAGGAACGACAAATGCCAAAGAACACGATTTGCCTGTGGTACGACCGGGACGCGGAAGACGCCGCGAACTTTTACGCCAGCGTCTTTCCGGACAGCTCGGTTGGCGCCGTGCACCGCGCGCCGGGGGATTTTCCGGGCGGGCAGGCAGGACAGGTGCTGACGGTGGAGTTCAACGTCTGCGGCGTGCCGTGCCTGGGACTCAACGGCGGCAAGGCCTTTACGCAAAGCGAGGCGTTCTCGTTCCAGATCGCCACCGACGACCAGGAAGAGACCGACCGCTATTGGAACGCCATCGTCGGTAACGGCGGGCAGGAGAGCGCCTGCGGCTGGTGCAAGGATAAATGGGGCCTGTCGTGGCAGATCACCCCGCGCGTGCTGACCGACGCCATGGCTCAGGGTGGCGAGGTGGCCAAGCGCGCCTTCGATTCGATGATGACGATGCGGAAGATCGATGTCGCCCGAATCGAGGCAGCCGTTCGCGGATAGATCCCGTGCTTACAGTGCCGCCAGCCAGCGTGCGCGGTACTCTGTCCAACCGTCCAGCGTGAGCGCTTTGGCGGCTGCCGGGGGCGTGCTGCCGGTGCCGATTACGCCGTCGCCGTCCCGGCCGGCGGCGGTCCAATGCGCCAGCATCCATGCGCCGCAGGTCGTGCCGCTGGCGTCGTCGGAACAGCCGACCGCCTGCCCGGGCCGCAGTGCCGCCAGCAGCGGCGCGAAATGCGGGTTGCCGGTATAACTGCCTTCCACCACCACATCGCCTTGCGCCGCGTTCAGCGCTGACAGGCAATAGTCGCTCATCAGTACGCAATACAGCGTGGCCAGCGCATAGCGCTCTTGCGCTGTCTGCGGCGCCGGTCCGGCAATGGCGCCCGCCCGGCCGCCGAACGGGCCGCCTGCAGCGGCGAAGCACGGCAGCGCCATGCTTCCTTGCGATATCAGCCGCTGCAGATCGTCCACCGAGCACGGTTCTGGCGCCGGCCCGGCCAGTTCGGCGAACTCGCGCCCGCCCATGAAGCGCATGCAGGCCACCGGCTCGCCCAGCGCGTTGCTGTTGGCCAGCATGTCGTCGGCCTCCCGCAAGCCGTCCAGGGGCATGCCGATGGCGGCGGCGATCACCCAGGTTCCGGTCGACAGCACGGTGCGCGGACCCGCGCCGTTCAGATGGCGCAGCAGCGAGGCGTTGCTGTCGTGGATGCCGCAGATCACCTGGCAGTCCGCCGGCAGGCCGGTTTGCGCCGCCAGTTCCCGCTTCAGTGCGCCGAGCGGCGCCCAGGCTGGCTGCAGCGCAGGAAACAGGCCGCTCCAGCCCATGCGCTCCACCAGTGCGGAATACTGCTGCCGTGCCGGCTGCCACAAATCGGTGTGGCAGCCGAGCGAGGTCACTTCGCTGGCTGGCACGCCGCTCAGGCGCCACGCCCAGTATTGCGGATACATGAGGATGTGGCGCGCGCGCGCGAATTGCTCGGGATAGGCGTGCGCCTGCCAGGCCAGCTGGCGTCCCAGGTTCAGGCCGGCGGGCAGCAGGGGAGAATAGCTGGACGCATAAGATGGGCGCAGCGCGCGGTAGGCCGCGTCCTGCGACGGCGGCAGCCCGAACTCGTAGTCAAGCACCGGCAGCACCAGGCCGTCGTCGTCCACCAGCGCCGCCGTGGCGCCGTGGGTGACGGGCACGATCGCGGCCACTTGCGCCAACTGCGCAAATGCCCGCATGGCGTCCAGCATCCAGGTCCAGATCCGCTCGGTGTCGTGGTGCGGATAGAGCCCGTCCATGACGATGGCGTTCGGGCTGCGCTGTTCGGCCAGGGTGCGGCCGCCGCCATCGATCAGCGCCAGCTTGACGTTGGTCTTGCCGATGTCGAGGACGATGGTGGCTGGATTGGATTGCGTCATTTGGCCACCTTGCGGCCGCGCAGCAGGCGTGGCAGGGCGATGGTCACCAGCAGCAGGATGCCGACCACGATGGTCATGTAGATGCCGGGAATGTTGGCCAGCGACAGGCCGTACGTCACGGTGCCCAGCGTGAGCACCGCCAGCAGCACGCCGCCGATGGTGCCGGCGCCGCCGGCGATGCTGACGCCACCCAGGATCACCATGGTGATCACTTCCAGTTCCCAGCCCATGGCGATGTTGGGACGCGTGCTGCCGATGCGGCCGGTCAGCAGGTAGGCCGCCAGGCCGGCCATGGCGCCTGCCACCATAAACAGCACCAGGCGGTAGCGTTCCACCGGGATGCCGGAGAAGCGTGCCGCCACCGGGTTGTTGCCGATGGCGTAGATGCGGCGGCCCCAGGTCGTCGCGTGCAGCACGAATGCGAAGAGGGCGGCGAACACCAGCAGCACCACGAACTCGCGCGGGATGAAGTCGAAGAAGTAGCCCTGGCCCCAGTCCATCATGATCTGCGGGTAGCCGGTGTAGGCCTGGTCGCCCAGCACCACGCTGGCCAGGCCGCGGAACAGCGAGACGGTGCCGATGGTGACGACGATGGAAGGCAGCGCCCAGCGCGTCACCAGCCATCCGTTTAGCCAGCCGCACGCGGTGCCAGTGGCCAGCGCCACGAACAGCAGGCTTTCGGGAGGCAGGCCGATGGACTTGGCGTAGCCCATGGCCACCGACGACAGCGCCAGCGTACCGGCCACGGAAATGTCGATCTCGCGGCAGATGATCAGCAGCGCCATCGGCAGGGCGATCAGGGCCTTCTCGCTGAAGTTGAAGGTGCCGTCGGCCAGGTTGTAAGGGTCCAGGAAGTTCGGCAGCACGATGCCGCAGACCACGAAGGACGCCAGCAGCAGCAAGGCCAGCAGGCTCTCCCAGCGGCCCAGCGCCGCACTTAGGCGGAAGCCGGGACGGTCCTGGATGACGTAGCGCGAGGTGGACGCGGACGTGGATGTAGAAGAAACAGGCGCAGGATTCACGCGGCACTCCCAGTGGCAGGTTGAGCAGGTTTAACGAGATGCAGCGGCAGGATCTGGCGGCCGGCGCTCTTGTTGCCGCGTGCGTTGATCATGACGGCGGTCAGGATGACGATGCCGGTCAGCGCGCTTTGCCAGAACGGCGACACTTTGAGCACCGGCAGCGCGTTTCCGATCACCGCCAGGAACAGCGCGCCGAGCACCGCGCCCGCCACCGTGCCGGTCCCGCCGGCGATGCTGATGCCACCGATAACGCAGGCGGCAATCACCGTGAACTCGAAGCCATAGGCAATTTCCGTATAGGCCACCGCGTAGCGCGCCACCCACAGGTAGCCGCACAACCCGGCCATCAGTCCCGACAGGCCGTAAGTCCACAGCAGGCGGCGCGCGATCGGGATGCCGACGTAGCGCGCCGACGCCGGCTCGTTGCCGACTGCGTACAGGTCGCGGCCGAAGCGGCTGTGGCGGGCAATGAACAGGGCCGCCAGAACAGTGGCCGCTGCGATCCAGACCAGGTGGCTGATGCCGAACAGGCGCGCCAGCGGGAAGGCGATGAAGCCGGGCGGCATCTGGTGCGACGATACCCAGGCGCCGCCGGACAGCACGAACACCATGCCCCGGTAGACGCTCATGGTGCCCAGCGTGACGACGATGGGCGGCAGTTGCAGGTAGCCGATCAGCCAGCCGTTGATCAGTCCCAGCACCAGCCCGATGGCCACGGCGGACAGCACCACCAGCACCAGCGGCAGTTCCGGGTAGCGCGCCGCCAGCAGCGCGGACATCATGCCCGACAAGGCCAGGTTGGACGCCACCGACAGGTCCACCCCGCGCGTGACGATCACCAGCATTTGCGCCAGCGCCAGCATGACCAGCAAGGTGCTGTCGGTGAGCAGGCCGGCCAGGCTGGCGCCGCTCAGGAACACCGGCGCGCGCAGGCCGACCAGCAGGATCAGGCCGACTATCATCAGCGCCAGCAGCGCCTCCCTTTGTTTCAGTACGCTTTTCAGTGCGTTCATGCGCATTCCTCTACCGGCAGCGCGCAGCCCGAAGCCGCCGCCACCACTTTCTCTGGCGTGGCCTCGGCCCGCTCGAATACATTGGTAATGTGCCCCTGGTGCATGACCACTACGCGGTCAGCCAGCCCGAGCACCTCCGGCAGTTCGGACGACACCAGGATCACCGACAGGCCCTTGCCGACCAGTTCGCTGACGAACTTGTGTACGGCGGCCTTGGAGCCGATGTCGATGCCCTTGGTCGGCTCGTCCAGGATGATCACGCGTGGATTGGTGGCCAGCCATTTGCCCAGCACCACTTTCTGCTGGTTGCCGCCGGACAGTTCCGACACCAGCTGCGTCAGGTGGCTGGCCTTCAGTTCCAGCTGTTCGCTGAAGTGGCGCGCGATGGTGTTTTCCTTGGCGCGGCGGCCGCGCAGCAGGAAGCCCACCTTGTCGAGGATGGGCAGGGTGATGTTATGCAGGATGGGCAGCGACAGGTGCGCGCCCTGGTGCTGGCGGTCTTCCGGCACGTAGGCGATGCCATTGGCGATGGCGTCGGCTGGGCAGGTGATGCGCACTTGCCGCCCGCCCAGCTTGACCGCGCCGCGCACGCCCGTGCTCAGGCCGAACAGCGCCTGCATCACTTCGGAGCGGCCGGCGCCGACCAGGCCGTAGAAGCCCAGGATCTCGCCCTGGCGCAGCGTGAAGCTGACGTTCTCGAACTCGGTGGGGTGGCAGAACGAGTCCACCTCCAGCAGCACCGGGCCGGGGGCCACGTCGGCCTTGGGATAGGCCTGGTGCACCGCGCGGCCTACCATCAGCGCCACCAGTTTCGGTTCGGTGATGTCGCACAGTGCGCCTTCGGCGATGAACTGGCCGTCGCGCAGCACGGTGTAGCGGTCCGCCACGGCGAAAATCTCGTCGAACTTGTGCGAAATGAAGATGACGGCGGTGCCCGCCGCGCGCAGCTGGGCGATGATGCGGTACAGCTCCTGGATCTCGCGCTGCGACAGCGAAGCGGTCGGCTCGTCCATGATGACCACGCGCGCATCCTGCGACAGGGCGCGCGCGATCTCCACGAAGTGGCGCTGCGCCACGCTCAGGTCTTTCACCTTGGCGCGCACCGGCAGGGAGACCTCCAGGCGCTCGAACAGTTTCTCGGCTTCAGCCTCGATCAGGCGCCAGTCGACCCGGCCCAGCGCACCCTTGCACGGCTGGCGGCCGACGTAGATGTTCTCGGCCACGGTCAGTTCGTCGAACATCACCGTTTCCTGGTGCACCGCGGTGATCCCGGCGCGCATGGCCTCCTGCGCGCTGGCGAAGGTCACCGGCTTGCCGCACAGTTCCATCGTGCCTTCGTCCGGCCGGTAAATGCCGGTCAGGGTCTTGACCAGGGTTGATTTGCCGGCGCCGTTCTCGCCGATCAGCGCCATCACTTCCCCTGGGCGCACGGATAGCGCTACCTTGTTCAGGGCGACAATGCCGGCGAAGCGTTTGCTGATGCCGGTCAACGCCAGCACCGGCGCGGACAGGGCGGCGGTATTGGAGGGCGCGCCAGCCGCCGCGCCGGCTCCCGGCACCGTGACCGCCGCGCCGCCCGCCTGCAACGGCAGGCCGCCATCTACTAACAAATTGAGTTGCATGCTACGTCCGCGTCAGAAGATTTTGGAGAACTTGTCGACGTTCTCTTTGTTATAGGTGAACGGGGCGCCCATAGCCGCCTCGCCGTTCGCGTCGATCGCGATGGTGCCCATGCGGCCGGCCGAGACGGAACCGCCTGCCTTCGCGTTCGGCGCAGCCTTGACGAAGTCATACGCCGCGTAGGTGGCCGCGTAACCCAGGTCGATCGGATTCCAGATGGCGAACTCGCGCACCGCCCCGGTCTTGACATGGCCGGCCATTTCGGAAGGCAGTCCCAGGCCGGTCACGAACACCTTGCCCACCAGGTGCTCGTCCACCACGGCCTTGCTGGCCGCGTTGATGCCCACGGTGGTCGGCGCGATGATGGCTTTCAGGTTCGGATTGCTGCGCAGCAGGCCGATGGCTTCGCGGTAGCTCTTGTCCGACTGGTCGTCGCCGTACACGGTGGCCACCAGTTTGAGCTTGGAGAACTCCGGCTTGGCCAGTTCGCTCTTCATCACGTTGATCCAGATATTCTGGTTGGTGGCCTGCGCCGACGCCGACAGGATGGCGATCTCGCCCGCGCCGCCGATGGCGTCCGAGGCCATCTGGATCTGCTTCTGCCCGATCAGGTTGGCGTTCGAGGGATTGAGCTGCATCAGGCGGCCTTCCTGCGCCAGGCCGCTGTCGAAGGAAATCACCTTGATGCCGCGCGCCATGGCCTTCTTCGCGATCGGCACCAGCGCATCCGGATCGTTGGCCGAGATCACGATGGCGCTGACCTTCTGGCTGATCAGCGAGTTGATGATCTCGATCTGGCCCTCAGCGCTCGGCGTGGTGGGGCCGGTGTAGATGATTTCCACATCCTTCAGCTGTGCGGCCGCTTCATTGGCGCCGCTGTGGGCCGCGTCGAAGAAGCCGTTGCCCAGGCTCTTCACCACCATGGCGATGCGCACCTTCTCGGGCTTTTTTTCACAGCCTGCGACGGCAACGAGCATGCTGGCGGCCAGCGCCGCGATTGCGAGTTTCTTGAGCTTCAATGCGAGATCTCCGATTGGTACATGGACGCGGTCTGATAGTCGAACGCCGGGTTGTAGTTGGGGGTATTGATTTGCGGCGGCATCGCTTCCGGCTCCACGGTCACTACGCGGATGCCCGACTGCTCCATCAACTGCACTGCCGAATCGGAGGCGTGGGTGTCGGTGATGACGGTGGCCACACGGTTCAAGCCGCACAGGATCAGGCCGGCCTTCTTCTGGAACTTGGAGCTGTCGGCCAGAACGATCAATTCTTCGGCCTGGCTGATCAGGCGCTTCTCGGCCTGGATCAGCAGCGGGTCCGCCTCCATCAGTCCCAGCAGCGACAAGCCGTACACGCTCATGAACATCTTGGCCGCGTAGTGGTGCTGGGTGATGTCGTTGTCGAACGGGCTCAGGATCACGTTCTGCTCGCGGTATACCTTGCCGCCGGGGAGGATGATCTCGTTCTCGCTCGATACCAGCAGGCGCTCGGCCATGAGGAAGGAGTTGGTGAGGATCTTCAGGTGCTGGTCCACCAGGAACTCGGCCATCATGAAGGTGGTGGTGCCACCGTTGATGATGATGGTTTCGCCCTCGGTGCACATGCCGGCCGCGTAGCGGGCGATGGCGCGTTTGCGCTCGGCGTAGCACTGGATGTTGTTCTGGAAGGTTTCGCTGGTGAGCGGGAAACCGCGCTTTTTCTGTTGCAGATTGGTTGCGCCACCCCGTGTGCGGGTGAGCAGATTGCGGCCGGCCAGCCAGCTGATGTCCCTGCGGACGGTAGCAGGCGAGGCATTGAGCCACTCGACCAGTTGAGGCACGCTAGCCGTATTATGTTCGGCGAGCAGCTTCAACAAACGTTTACGGCGCTTGTGATTTACCATTTCTGTCTCCTCTTATTTTGTGTCTACTCAAGTTCGCCCGCCGGTTTTATCCGCCGGCGGTGCCAGGTGATCACTTTATTAACGTAGAGACTAATCATTTTGGCCTGACCAGTCAATCAGGCTTCGCTCAACTACTTGATTATTTCCGCCGCATTGCAGCATAGCGAGCACGTTTCAATCAACGATATGATTATTTCGTTCTTAGTCATCATGTTGATTGCTTCCGCATTGACACCCCATACCCCGCTGATTTCTACTGATTGCAGTTGCCCTGACGGCAAAAAGTCACACATACCCCACAACGGAGATCAGCAAATGAAAGACCCGAAGCAGAAAGAACCGATCGCTTCCCTATGGAATGACAGCGCCGCCGCCGCCATGAGCGAGCCGGAACTGCTGCTGTACCGTTCCAACCTGTTGGGTTCGGACCTGCGCATTACCAATTTCGGCGGCGGCAATACCTCCGCCAAGGTCATGATGGCCGACCCGCTCAGCGGCGAACAGGTGGAAGTGCTGTGGGTGAAAGGTTCCGGCGGCGATCTGGGCAGCATCAAGCTGGACGGCTTCTCCACGCTGTACATGGACAAGCTGCAGGCGCTCAAGCAGCGCTACCGCGGCCTGGCGCTCGAAGACGAGATGGTGGCTTACCTGCCGCACTGCACCTTCAACCTGAATCCGCGCGCCGCCAGTATCGACACCCCGCTGCACGCCTACATCGACCGCAAGCATGTCGACCATATGCATCCGGACTCCTGCATCGCCATCGCGGCGTGCAAGAACAGCGAAGCGCTGACCGCCAAGATCTTCGAAGGCGAACTGGGCTGGCTGCCTTGGCAGCGTCCAGGCTACGATCTCGGCCTGAAGCTGGAAGCGCTGTCGAAATCGCAGCCGCAGCTGAAGGGCATCATCCTGGAGGGCCACGGCCTGTTCACCTGGGGCGATACCGCCAAGAGCTGCTACGAAACCACGCTCAACATCATCAAACGCGCCGAGGAATGGCTGGCAGCGAACGTCAAGCAACCCGTGTTCGGCGGCGCCGGCACCACGCCGCTGGCGGCCGAAGCACGCTCCGCGCTGGCGGCCAAACTGATGCCTGTCCTGCGCGGCAAGATCAGCCAGGACGAATACAAGCTGGGCCACTTCGACGACAGCGACGCGGTACTGGAATTCGTGTGCAGCAAAGACCTGGCGCCGCTGGCAGCGCTGGGTACTTCCTGCCCGGACCACTTCCTGCGCACCAAGATCCGTCCCTTCGTGATCGATTTCGATCCGGCCAAGCCGGACTTCGACGGCCTGGTGGCCGGCCTGGACGCGCAGCTGGAAGCCTACCGCGCCGACTATCGTGCCTACCACGAGCGCTGCAAGCATGACAACAGCCCAGCCGTGCGTGACGCCAATCCGATCATCTACCTGATTCCTGGCGTGGGCATGCTGTCGTTCGCCAAGGACAAGGCCACCGCGCGCATCGCCGGCGAATTCTACGTCAACGCCATCAACGTGATGCGCGGCGCGAACGGCGTGGACACCTACGTCGGCCTGCCGGAGCAGGAAGCGTTCGACATCGAATACTGGCTGCTGGAAGAAGCGAAACTGCAGCGCATGCCCAAGCCGAAAAGCCTGGCCGGCCGCATCGCGCTGGTAACCGGCGGCGCCGGCGGCATCGGCCAGGCGGTTGCCCGCCAGCTGCTGCAAGAGGGCGCATGCGTGATGCTGACCGATATCGATGCCGAGGCACTGGAACAGGCCCACAAAGACCTGGCCAAGGCCGCAGGCAAGGACAGCGTGGGCAGCATCGTCGCCAACATCACCAGCGAACAGGCGGTGGAGGACGTGATCAACGCTTCGGCGCTGCGTTTCGGCGGCATCGACCTGCTGGTCTCCAACGCCGGCATCGCCTCGTCGGCGCCGCTGGACGAGACCACGCTGGAAATCTGGAACCGCAACCAGGACATCCTGGTGACCGGCTACTTCCTGGCCAGCCGCGCCGCGTTCCGCATCATGAAGCAGCAGAAGCTGGGTGGCAGCATGGTGTTCGTGGCGTCCAAGAACGGCCTGGTGGCCTCGGCCGGCGCATCGGCATACTGCACCGCCAAGGCTGCCGAAATCCACCTGGCCCGCTGCATCGCGCTGGAAGGCGCGCCGCACGGCATCCGCGTCAACGTGGTCAACCCGGACGCCGTGATCCGCGGCTCCCGCATCTGGGACGGGAAATGGAAGCAGGAACGCGCTCAGTCGAATAAAATCGGCGCGGACGACGTGGAAGATTTCTACCGCCAGCGCAGCATGCTGAAACTGAGCGTGCTGCCTGAAGATATCGCCGAAGCGGTGTACTTCCTGGCCAGCGACAAGGCAGGCAAGAGCACCGGCAACATCCTGAATGTGGACGCCGGCAACGCGGCCGCCTTCACGCGTTAATATGCAGGGGGCGGGCCGCGGCCCGCTTCGTAAAAAGAATAGAGATGGAGACTGGAATGAGCACTTTGATCGACGCTGGCCGCGTGGCCGAACACAACGCAAAACTGGAAGCTAACCTGCAGGCCGACTACGACGCGCTGGCCGGCGTGCTGGCCCGCCGTGGCCAGGACATCGAGAAGCTGACCGCCGTCGCGCAACGCTTCGCGGTAGCGCTCCCGAGCTGGGGCGTGGGCACCGGCGGCACCCGCTTCGCGCGTTTCCCGGGCAAAGGCGAGCCGCGCAACGTGTTCGAAAAAATGGAAGACTGCGGCGTGATCCACCAGCTCACGCGCGCCACCCCGAGCGTGTCGCTGCACTTCCCATGGGATAAGACCACCGACCCGAGCGCGCTGCGCCAGCAGGCCGAAGGCTATGGCCTGGGCTTCGACGCGGTCAACTCGAACACCTTCCAGGACCAGCAGGGCCAGGAACATAGCTACAAGTACGGCAGCCTGACCTCGCAGGACGCGGCCACCCGCGCGCAGGCGGTTGCGCACAATATCGAATGCATCGAACTGGGCAAGGCGCTCGGCTCGAAAGGCCTGACCGTGTGGGTGGGCGACGGCGCCAACTTCCCCGGCCAGCACAACCTGCGCGGCGCGCTGGAACGCTACCTGGACAGCGCGCGCGGCATTTACGCGGCCCTGCCGGACGACTGGCAGATGTACATCGAGCACAAGCTGTTCGAGCCTGCGTTCTACGCCACCACCATCGCCGACTGGGGCACCAGCTTCGCCTGCGCGCAGCAACTGGGCCCGAAGGCGAAATGCCTGGTCGACCTGGGCCACCACGCGCCCAACACCAATATCGAGATGATCGTGGCGCGCCTGGCGCAGTTCGGCAAGCTGGGCGGCTTCCATTTCAACGACAGCAAGTACGGCGACGACGACCTGGACTCGGGCAGCATCAACCCCTTCCAGCTGTTCCTGGTCTTCAACGAGCTGGCCGACGCGGAGCAGCGCGACGGCGCCAACTTCAATCCGGCCTACATGCTGGACCAGTCGCACAACGTGACCGATCCAATCGAAAGCCTGATGAACAGCGCCGCTGAAGTGCAGCGCGCAGCGGTCCAGGCTGCGCTGGTGGATCGCTCGGCGCTCAAGCAGTACCAGGAAGCCAACGACGCGCTGCAATCGGCGCAGGCGCTGAAACAGGCCTACCGCACCGACGTCAGTGCCATCCTGGCCATGGCCCGCGTGCGTTCCGGCGGCGCCATCGATCCGGTGGCATGCTACCGCGCTTCGGGCTACCGCGAAAAGGCAGCCGAAGCACGTCCAGCAAAGGCAGGCGCCAGCAGCAGCGGCATCGTCTAAGCCTTCGCCCGGAGTCTATCGATGAGCAAGCGCACCATGCGCAGGACGGCGGCTACGCGTAACATTTCCTCAACATGGCTCGCTGCGGCGGCGGCTGCCGCAGTGGCCGCCATGGCTGCCGGCGGCGCGCTTGCCTCGGCCGGCGCCGGTGCCGCAGCGGCTGGCGCGAGTGCGGCGGCTGCCCCCGGTGCCGCTGGCGGCGCCAAGCCGTACGTGCCGCCGGCGGCGGTGCGGTTCAACCGCGTGGCAGACGTTGCCGAACGGCTGGCGGCCCCGCCGGACGACGCCAAAGCCTTGGTGCGCTGGTGGTGGTTCGGCCCCAACGTAGTCAAATCGCAGCTCGAGCGCGAAATGCAGGCCATGAAGGCGGGCGGCTTCGGCGGTTTCGAGATCCAGCCGGTATACCCGATGGAGCTGGACGACCCGGCGCGCGGCATCCGCAACGTTCCCTATCTTTCCCCCGAATTCCTCGACGCGCTCGGCTTCGTCAACATGAAAGCGCACGAGCAGAAGCTGCGCGTGGACATGACGCTGGCCAGCGGCTGGCCATACGGCGGTCCCAACGTGCCGGTCACCGAAGCGGCAAGCCGCATGCGGGTCGCTGCCGTCGCCATCCCCGCCAATGCCGAATCATGGCCGCTGCCGTCCGTCATGAGCGGCGAAAAGCTGGTGGCCGCCTTCATCGGCGAGGGTACAGACAAGCAGTACGACGCCACCAAGCTGCGCCTGATCGGGCCTGCGGACGCCCAATCGGCCGGCCCCGGGCGCGCCTCCGCCGCGCCGGCCGCGCAAGACCGCGTGGCCGTGTACTACATCGCCAGCCGCACCGGCCAGCAAGTCAAGCGCGCCGCGCTCGGCGCCGAAGGCTTCGTACTGGACCACCTGAGCCGCACCGCCATCGACCACCACCTGAACGCTGTCGCCGAGCCGCTGCTCAAGGCCTTCGGCGACCGGCCGCCTTACGCCGTGTTTTCGGATAGCCTGGAAGTCTACGGCACCGACTGGACCGACGATTTCCTGTCCGAGTTCCGGCGCCGCCGCGGCTACGACCTGAAGCCGCACCTGCCTGCCGTCTACAGCGGGCAGGGGCCGGACGCAGGCGCGTTGCGCCGCGACTGGGCGCTCACGCAAACGGAACTGGTCAACGAACGCTACCTGACCCCGCTGAACGACTGGGCCACCGCCCACCGCACGCAGTTCCGATCCCAGACTTACGGCGAGCCGGCCGTCTCCATGTCCAGCAACCGCCTGGTGGCGCTGCCGGAAGGCGAGGGACCGCAGTTCCGCAGCTTCTCGTTCACCCGGCTGGCCACGTCGGCCGGCCACCTGTACAACCGTCCGGTGATCTCCGCCGAGACCTGGACCTGGCTCAACTCGCCTGCCTTCAGCGCCACGCCGCTGGACATGAAAGTCGAAGCGGACCGCATGCTGCTGCAGGGCGTCAACCAGTTCGTCGGCCATGGCTGGCCGTATACGCCGCCCGGTGCGCAGGAACCCGGCTATGCCTTTTACGCCGCCGCCGTCTTCAACGACCACCAGCCATGGTGGAGCGTCATGCCGGACGTGAACGCCTATCTGCAGCGCACCAGCTATTTGCTGCGCCAGGGGCATCCGGCGAACCGGGTCGCCGTGCTGCTGCCGAATGACGACGTCTACGCCGCACTCAAGCCGGCCAAGGTGTCGCTGTCGGCCGAAATGCACAAGCACGTGACGCCGCTGCTGACGGAGCAGATTCTCGACAGCGGCCATAATTTCGACTATATCGACGCCGAGTCCATCCTGGCGCAGGACATCAAGCACGACGTGGTCGTCATGCCGCACGTAACCAGGCTGGCGCCGGACGTGCTGGCCAGGCTGCATGCTTACGTGCGGAACGGCGGCAAGATCATCGCGGTCGGCAGCAAGCCGTCCCTGGCGCCCGGCTATGCCGATGCCGCCCGCCTCAGCGCCAAGGTCGCGGCCATATCGGATCTCATGTTCGGTTCCGGTTCGCGGGCGCAGTTGGTGGGCGACGACGGCGCTGTGGGCGCGGCGCTGAAGAAGGCGCTGCCGGGCGATCTGCGCCTGGCAACGGATCAGTCCGACGTCGGCTTCATCCGGCGCAAGCTGGCCGACGGCGATATCTACTTCATCGCCAATACCAGCAACCGGGAAGTCCGCACCACCGCGACGCTAGCTAACACGCGCCGCTCGGCCGCGTGGTGGGATCCGCAGGACGGCAAAGTCACGCCGGCCGACGTGAAGTCCGGCTTCGCGCTGACCCTGGCGCCCTACGAGTCGCGCGTGCTGGTGCTGTCCGACACGGCGCAGGCCACCGTGCCCCGCGCAGCCGGTTCAGCCGGCGCGCCTGGCGTCGCCACGCCGGCGAGCGCGCCGGCGCTCCTGGCGGACCTGAGCCGCGACTGGCGGCTGGCTTTCCCCGGCGCCCAGCCGCAGGCCATGCCAGAGCTGCGTTCCTGGACCGACACCCCCGCGAAACGCTACTACTCCGGCGAAGGCGTCTACACGAAAGACGTGAACCTGCCGGCAGCGCCGCAGGCAGGCTCGCGCGTCACGCTGGACTTTGGCCCCGGCGCACCGCTGGAAAGCACGCCCAAGGTCCCGGCAGGTATGCGCGCTATGCTGGAAAGCCCCGTGCGTGAAGCCGCCGTGGTCTATATCAACGGCCAGCGCGCCGGCTCGGTCTGGAAGCCGCCGTACCAGCTCGATGTCACCCCATGGCTCAAAGCAGGCAGCAATCGCATCGAAGTGCGCGTCGCCAATCTCGCGCTGAACGGCCTCGCCGGCCAGGAACGCCCCGACTACCGTCTGCTGTCCGCCCGCTACGGGCAGCGCTTCGTCCCGCAGGACACCCACCTGATCGAGCCCAGGCCATCCGGCATGCTCGGCCCCGTGCTCCTGCTGTCAGAGCAAATCAAATGAGGAGCATCATGCAGACAAACTGGATACGCGCCGCGCTGGCGGCCGGGTTGGCAGCGGTCATGGCGCTGGCCATGCCGGCCGCCAGCGCCAAGGACTATAGTGTGGACAAATACGGCGCCAAGGGCGAC